>NZ_ACJM01000020.1 GCF_000174415.1 Dethiobacter alkaliphilus AHT 1 | reverse complement strand
TACCTGTGATGCCGGGAAGGCACGCAGCCAACCACCCCAGGAAGTTAGTAAGCTCGGCAGAGATTCCAGCCTGATTCCCGCCAGGGGTCCGGCAAACGCATCCCCTGTAAGCTGATTCCAATATGTTTCCGTCTGCCGATCATACATTACCAGCACATTGCGCAAAATGGCACCGGATCCCCCAAACAAAAGGGGCCGGTCCACCACCCTCCGCCTATAGACCATGGCAGAAAAACTCAAAGGTGACCAGGTGATTACCACCGGTTCCCCACCGATTACATCGTTTACTATTTCATGAACAGAAAGAATATTTATCGGATAAGCCTTGGCTTCTCCACCCAGTTCCACCCCTATCACACGTTCCTGTGCTGTCATTTGCCTTGTTTGGGCCGGCTTTACAAAAAGTGGCGCATCAAGAGCCTGGATTGCATCTCTGGGAAGCACAGACACCATGTCACGCCGTCCACGCAGAGTAGCGCCGCTGACAATCCGGTTTATGACCCGGCGGGACAACTGTCTCAACGGATTCAAAGCAGACCGCCTCCTTTCAGTTGCCTTGGTCACTGCTCACCGGTAAACACCTGGACATAAATTCTCCCTTTCTCACCCATCTCGACCCAACTAAAACCGAAACGCTGGTAACCTTCATCCAAAATGTTTTTACGATGCATGGCTGAGCTCATCCAGGCCCGGTGAACCGATGATTCGTCGGGAAAGTTCATAGCCAGGTTTTCACCGATCCGGGAGCAACTGCCAAGACTAGCCTCCACCAATTCGGGCATAGTGCCCAGGCCATCGGAACGGTGGCCAAAATAGCCGTTGTCCCGCATATCTTTTGCCTTTAAAGCAGCCAGCTCACACAATGCTTCATCCAGCAATACCGGAGGCAAGCCGGCCTGCCGGCGTTCGCCGTTTATCAACTCCCGCATATCTTTCCCCCTTTTCTAAGACTATAGTTATAGTGTTTGCGGGAATCCGGGGAATAAACGAAAATTTATCCAAAGCCGGCAGGAAGTTTTTGGACAATACAAAATAATATATGGTATGAATAAAAACAGTATAGTTTTAGGAAACCAAACCAGAGTTCCAAAGGTAGTTATGGACTGGGCCGAATCTACAAAATACCAGAGCGGCGTCTTTGCCACCACGCATGCCGGTCAGAATGTGTATTTGCTCGCCGCCGGCCCCTGCCCCAGCGGCGGTTATCGCGTCACAGCCAAGCCTGCCCCCCAACTTCCGGACACGGTGGAATACAAGATTGAAGGGCCAAAAACTGATGAGATGGTGATTCAAATCCTTACCTATCCGTACGAACTGGTCCTTTCCACAAAACCCCTGCAATTTGTCAGGCTGGAGAATAACAAACGCCAGGCTGTGGAACCCCAACAGAAGCCACCTCTGCCATCCCGTTAAGAGCGCACCTTAATCTTGACCCCTTTTGCCGGTTGGGGTAAGATTAAAAAATAACATCGGCCAGCACAGGAGGAATTGCATGACCATCCATTTTCGCAGAGAGAGAATTTCAGCAGATCTGCTGGACCCCAGAATCGGCTTTGCACGCACAACACATGATAACATGGAATTTCGTTATGACCCACTGACCGGCCGTTCCACCAGGCTGGCTCATATAGGTGCCATCCGTCCACAAAAACTCAATTATGACGACTATAATGGTGAAAATAAGGGGTACTGTCCCTTCTGTCCACCTCAAATGGAACAGGCCACTTCCATCTTCCCAAGAGAACTTATTCCGGAAGGGCGACTGGTTCGGGGAGACACAACCCTTATTGCCAACATTGCGCCCTATGATACCTACAGCGGATTGGTAGTTCTCTCAGAAAAACATGTACTTACCATAGAAGATATGACTGTGAATCTGCTGCGGGATGCATTTGGGCTTGCTGCGGAATTTATGGAGCGGGTAAAAAAACATGACCCGCAGATCCCCTACTATTTTATGGGATGGAACTATATGCCGCCATCCGGTGGCGGGCTGGTTCATGCCCATATTCAGGTTTTCGGCAGCAGGGATCCGGGCAATGTCTTTTTTTCCGATCTGCATGCTCTCAGCAGATACAAAAAAGAAACCGGCCATCATTTCTGGCCGGATTATCTTACTGAAGAACAAAAGCGGGGAGAACGGTATTTGGCCCAAGTAGGGGAGCTACACTGGTTCGTTCCTTTTGCGCCCCTGGGCTTTATGGGTGATGTAATGGCCATCTTGCCGCGCCCCTGCACACCAGCCCACTTCAAAGAAAAACTGCTGGATGATTTTGTGGCAGGCCTTAGCCGTCTCTTCACTTTTTACAAAGATAAAGGCGTTTATAGTTTTAACGCCTCCATTCATTTTTCTCCGGACAGAAACAGTGAGTATCCGCTGGTGGTTCGCTTCTCACCGCGCACCTTCCTAAACAGAAAGTATTACCCGCCGGATGCAAACTTTTTCCACATCATGCTGCAGCAGCCGGTATGTGTGGTCTGGCCGGAAGAAACGGCTGAATTAATTCGACCCTACTTCACCGCTTAACTTAAATGTTTGCAGGTCGCAGGTGATGAATACTCACCACAAACTGCCCATAAACAGATTCCTCATCTCTTTCCACCAGATCAAGGCGAATTTCCTCCAGTTCCAGGTCTCCTTTTACTGCAGCAACAAAGTCATACGTATGCTGCCTGCGCTGGTGGGAGAGCAACAACTGCCCCCCGGCCTGCAAATTATGCCGGTAGATTTCCAGCACGTACGGGTTTAGTTTGGGATCATAAAATACGTCGGAGCCAATTATCCAGTCAAAACGGCGCTTTAGGTCAAAGTTTCGCCAATCGCCCAGATGACCGGTGGCTTCAACGCCGTTAATCTTAGCATTATGTACAGACAAATCCACCGCATCCTGATTGTAGTCGGAGAAGGTAACATCCGCCCCCTTTACCCCGCACACGGCTCCCGGCAGACCCAAACCACTGCCCAACTCCATAACGCTTTGTCCTTCCAGGTGCAGATACTCCCAGACGTAGCGCGCCAGAGAGCGGGCAGCAGGCCATATTTCCGCCCAACAGGGAACCAGGTCTGCATCGGATAAATCGGTAATCAACGATTCCACATCATCCACCACATCAAGTTGGATGTCCCTGCCCGGCAGGGGAAAAACAGTTCTTGTTAATTGAATAGCGATAGCGGCCACCCCGTTTATTAAAATTATATTGATTAACTACTGGAGGGATAAACTTGTTCCGTTTCCGACTTGGCTCAAAAACACTCAGTACCCGGGACCACTGGCGCAGAGGAGAAAAAATGATTAGGAAGGGTAAGACACTTGAAGCGGAGGAATCGCTGTTAAAAGCTGCAGAATCCTCTTCTCCCATGGACAGGCACTACGCCTATGTTAAGCTTATCCGACTTTATCAGAAAATGATGCAAAGCGGTGAAGACCGCCTGGATCAGCTAGTGCAAATTTGCAAACAAGACATCGAATTGTTTCCCGATTTTCATGAAGCCTGGACCATAGAATACCTTCATCAGGTCCCCACTCCCTACTTCCCTTCCTTCTCCGTCCTGGCAGAAATCTATGAAGAACAGGGGAAAATCCGGGAAGCCATTGATTTGTGTGAATTGGCCCTGGGGTATGGTCTGGAAGAGACCATCGGCGAAGATTTCCCCGCCAGACTGGAAAGGCTATATGCCAAAAGTGAACCGGAAAAAAAATGATGATTGCTATCATCATTTTTTTTTGCACAGAACTTTGTATAGTTCCCGGTCAAAAAGCTCAGATTAACAGACAAGGAGGTGAATGCAAATGATGACCACGTTTCACTGGATTCACATTATTGTCGGTGCCTGGCTGGCTTTTGTGAACTTTATGCCGATTTTACCATCAGGCCTCTTGCTGCTCAACAATACGGTAATCGGTATCATCGTAGCCATTTATAACGCCTATATCCTCTTTGCCAAAAACAATACAGACGTAAAAAGTGATTAAAAGTACAGGGGCACCCTTGCGGGTGCCTTTTTATATTCCCACACTTTGCACTTCAATAGCTGCTGGCGCTTTAGTATAATCAACACCTGTTGGCAGCACACTAAAAAGAAAAGAGGTGTAAATATGAGTGAGTTTAAAAACGATTCCCGTGAAAATGACCTTGCAGCTTCAGCAATAAAATATGGTGCCTGGCTGTTTGCGTTGATCATAATCCTCTATTTCATTGCCCGCCATGTTTTTCCCTTTATTCAGACGCTTTTTTAAGAGCATTTTCCATCCCCTCATTAAATATCCGTCCTGAATTATGCATGATGGTATCTACGCCGTTGGCCTTCTGCTCAAAGGTCATAGAAGCTAAACACGGATAGTGAAGGCACATCAAACCTGAAGTGGGCACTGCTTTTTCCGCCGGCATGCCCTTAACACGCTTAATTGTGTATTCGGTAGAACCGCAGGGCGAACCGCGCAAAACTTCTATCTCGGAAATTTTTCCTTCGCTGTCCACCTTTACTTCCAGAATCGGTTTTCCAAAATAGCGGCTGAATTCACGAATCGTTTCACTGGTATAGGGCTGCAGGGATTCGTTAAAGCCCACCGTCTCTTCGTCAATAGAGCAGAGCGGTTCTGGAAATACAATGGTTACATCCATCTTTGCCAGTTCCCGGTGCAGCTGATTGCGCAATCCCATGGGGACCCAGGCGGTGGTGTCAATGGAGGCAATTACCGCATCCGCGCCGGTAGCTTTGGCCACCGCGGGCAGAAGCTGTGCCGCCTGGGCCGATTCGGCCAGGTGCAGAATCAAATCTGCGGAAGGTAAATTTTTTGGCAAGTACTCTTCCGGTTCGTCTACAATAGGCTCCTGAATGGCAGGAACATTAAACGTTGAAATGCTCCACCCTTCCGGCGCTTTGTTTTTAATGTTTTCTGTAATTCTTTCACCATAAATGCCCTGTTGTAAAATAAGAATTTTCACTGAATCATCCTCCGCAAAAAAAACTTGAATAATTAGACTATTTTAGACATCGACCCCTGTTTTCCTGCTTTGCACTAAAAAGCACAGCTTTTTACGCTGTGCTTTAGAAATTTACCTACCAACTTTTTTCAAAGTCAGGTTTTAACAGAATGTTTATTTCATGCCCGGTATCTCTGTGACATTCCAGACAGGACCGGTTATCACGGATATATTCATAATGGTCTCCCTCAGCTGTGGCCAGATCCGGTGCATTTTCATATCCCCGGTAATCCTGAAGATGACAGCCGATACAATTTTGCTCGAATATTTTTGCACCTGTTGGAAGCGTGTACTGGTTTGTCAGCGTGGTATACAGATAATTCAAACCTCGGGACTTGGCTTCAAGCTTTCCCACAAAACCCCGCATTTCATGGCAGTGCAGGCATGTCACCCCGGCATGGGGAAATTCTTCCCAGGAAGCTACATAGGGCTCAATAAAATGACACTTTGTACAGAAAAACGTAGGGTGTGATGTAGCATAATATGCCACCATAAATACCGCGTAGGCACCTACAAAAATTGCAACAACAATTAGAACAATTAGCCAGCTTTGTCTCATAGCACTGTACACAGCTCCCTTATGTGTTGTTTACTTCCATATTTTTTTAAAGTCAGGGGTGAGATACAGGTTAATCTGGTGACCTACTTCCCTGTGGCACTCCAGACAGGATCTTCTTTCGCGAATCACCTCATAATGATGGCCATGTTCATTGTTTAGGCCGGGAGCATCTGTATAACCGCGGTAGTCCTGCAAATGGCAGCCAATACAGTTTTGTTCGAAAATCTTTGCCCCGGCAGGTAAAGAATATTGATTGGTTATTGTGAGATACAGATAATTAAGACCTCGCGATTTTGCTTCCAGTTTACCTACAAAGCCCCGCATTTCGTGACAATGCATACAGTTAACACCTGCATGGGGAGATTCATGCCAAGACTCTACATATGGTTCTACCAGATGGCATTGTGCACAAAACTGTGTTGGATGCGAGGTCAGATAATATGTAATCATAAAAAGCACATACGCACCAACGAAAACCCCGACAACTTTGAGTACCACTAACCAGCTCTTGTTCATAAAACCGTCCTTTGTACTGTCTTGTCATCTGCATATAATTGTACCCCAAAAAAAGCAGGACATACCACGAAAAAACAGACGCCCGCTAAGGCGTCTGTTTTGCTGCTTTCTGCCATTTCCCGCTTACTCCCGGATGATAATCAGCCCTGCTGTACTCTGGGCCGGATAGGAATCTAAAATTAGCCCCACCACCCAGGCCTGCACATTTTGTCCTTTTTGAAGCGCAGCCCCATGGGCCGCTTTACCCTCCGGTGCAATCACCGCCGTATCCGTTTTAACCGTTAACCAAATGGCCTCGTATCCTTCTTCTAGCCACTGCTCCTGTTCCAAATCTTCTGATTCTATGCCCTCCACCACTAAAATCCTGTTTTCTTCCTTGGTGTGAATAATGCCGCTGATGTATGGCTCATTGGGCGGACTGTGCAGCGCATCTTCCACAGCTTTAAGAATCGCTTTGCTGGTGGTGGTGGCACCGCTAACCACATCAACCTGTAATGATTGTGCTTCCACCACTGAGTCCAAAACACCTTCGGCTTGACGCGCGTAATCGCTGTCCCTGGTAATCAACATATGAATGGCTGCAATCCGGTGGTCTGCCACCACCACTTCTACCTCATAGGTGCCGTCCACATAAGCGCCATGATATACACCATCGGTAAGCCCTAAGAGGTCCACGTCCCTCAATTCGATATTGCGCACGGCAGCACGTTCGCGCACCACCGGCGCCAGAAAGAAAATATATATTCCATAGCCCAGCACCAAAAACAGAGCAAGAATTACACTACTTCTTTTCTTCAAGGAATTCCCCTCCTCTACTATAAAACTATTCTTCCGGATTGAGGGAATTCCTGTTGAAGCAGCAAACAAACAAATCTGTACCGGTTATTTCCCAAGGATACGCCAGAAGTAGCGGGCTTCCGCCAACTCCGAGAGTGCACCGGCCTTTTCCTGCGCCCCTACATAACCACGTACACGAGCCAGATTCCTCTCCAGATTAATAATATCGTCCCGTCCCACACTGTACTGCACTCTGGGTACTACTTTACCAACAGCGGCCTCCAGATTGTTTAACGTTTCCCCTGCTTTTTCCCACTCCTCAGCGGCTACCTGCTTTTCCAACTGCAAAAACAGGGCAGAGACGTTATCATTTTCAGCTTTGGGCTTTTTTTGTGCCTCACCGGAGGTGAGCACATAAACAAACGACATAATTAAGATTACAGGCAAACTGTAAGCCATGATTCTTTTTATCATCCCGGCACCTCAGTTAGGTCCTTCATAATCGCTAAAATTGGTAAGATGAATTAGTTGGTCCTTGTATGTATCCACATATAATTCTCCCTGGGTGTTAAGGTTTGCCAGAAAAACATCTTCGTATGATTTAATCCCCAGTTTTTTCAGCTCATTTTCCAACCATTGTCGGGTAAGCTGTACTTTTTTGAGGTTTTGCTCTATAACAACACCGTCGTATATCAATTCGGTGCTAATTCCCTGGTATTTTACAGGCAGCTGCAAATCTCCCGGCGTCACATGTTGAAACTCGGATTTTTTTAAAACGGACAAATTGCCGTTTTTTTCATAGACGGCAAACTCCACCTGTTTTAAATCAAACACATCCTTGAGGCGCAAAAGCCCTAGCAGGTCACCGGTTTTTAGCCGGGCTTTATGCATGGCTTCCTCCATCAATTGTCCGTTCATAATTATCACCACCGGTTCACCGTCCACATATTTGGCTGCCTGACGGGACCGTAATGTCAGCCACTGTAAAAAATAGGCCAACAACACCCAGGTGGTAAGTCCTACAAATTCAGGCCAGGGGCGATTATTTAAATTGGTGGTCAATGTAGCTGCAATGGAGCCGATGGTAATGCCACTGATGTAATCAAAAAAAGTTAACTGCTTAATCTGTTCTTTACCCAGCAGGCGGCAGTAAATAAACAGGGTAGCAAAAGCAATTACACCACGCACAATGGTTACCGAGGTTTCATTCATAGTTTCACCAATTAACTTATTTTCCCGGTAATATCCCCCTTTATTAAACAATCATACCTAAGTAAGAAAGGCACGCCTTATTCGGTTCCTTAGCAGCTTAGCAAACTGCGAATCGTTATAATTTCCGGCAAAAAAAAGACCCGGTTACCCGGGTCAGCCACCTGTTCTTCTGATAATTTCCACTTTTTCAACCACACAGCCATCTTCGCGCAGTGAATCAATCATCTGATCCAGCTCTTCTTTGCTCATACCTTTATATAGTCCCGCTGTTTTGCCTGCGGCTGTCCGGTAACGGATCATATATTCAAATCGTGAATCCATAATGTTCACCTTTCTTCATTCCTTTACATGTAGGATATTGTCGTAAATTTTCTTTCTACTACTACTGTAAGACAAAACAGCTTGTTTTATCATAAATAAAGGATTAAAAAAAGCACGCTAATTCGATTCCCTCAGCGCGTGCTTTTCGATACTGGTTTCCTTAGCAGCTTCGCTATCTGCGAAGCGTTATAATTTCCTAAGCAGTATAAAAAATACACGGTTTCCCGTGTATTATAATTCAAACAACTCATGATGGATTTGGTCCTTTGTAATGCCCATGGACTTTAGAGCCTCAATGGTGGCCCGGCTCATGGCCGGCGGCCCGCACACATAAAACTGGTGCTCTGCGTAATCGGGAATATACTTTTCAATCTTCTCCCGGTCAACCCGCCCCTTTTCTCCGGGCCAGTCTTTTTGCCTGGACATTATCCGGACAAGCTGCAGGTTATCCATTTCTCTCTCCATTACAGCCAGTTCATCACTAAAACATAGTTCCTCTTCACTTTTATTGCCCCAAAGTAAAGTTATTTTCCGGTCAATCTGGTTGTCATACATATACCGCAGCATGCTCATAAAAGGCGTAATACCAATACCACCGGCGATAAAAGCCAGCTTTTCGGTGCTGCTGTTAACGAAGCTGAACACTCCATACGGTGCATCAATGTAAGCTTTGTGGCCAACCTTGGTGTTTTTTATAGTCTGCGTAAAATCACCCAACTCCTTTGCCGTAACAGATACCAGTTCCCGTGTGGGGCTGGAGGAAATGGTAAAAGGATGTGGCGAAGACACTTCGCCATCCCGCAAAAGACGCAGATGCATAAACTGCCCCGGCTGATATGAAAAGGAGTTTCCCTTAAAATACAGGCTCCAGATATCAGCGGCTTCCTGTTTTACATCCACTACTTCAAAGGGATTTTTTCGCAGCTGAATCTCTCTTCTGAGTTTATGGATTATGAGGAGGGCAAACAGTACTGCTAAGACTATCCAGAGATAAAACAGCCCCGTACCTGGAAACGCATTAGCAAAGACATGAACAAACACCAACGGGAATAAGATATAATTTGCTTTATGGATGTTTAGCCATAATTCATAAGGCAGATTAAGTTTTTTATAAAGAGCCGCCACCGCAGCTGTTATCATCAGGCCCACCAGGACCACAATCCCGATTATGCGAAAGACGGTCCAAATAAACAAAATACCCTGCTGCCTCTCGTAAATGAGCCACAATGCCGGATGAAGCAGCAAGAAACCAAGGGCCAGACGACCAACGTTGCGGTGATAGCGCAGCATCCTGTCCAGGCCAAAACCTTCTTCAATCAGCTTGAGGCGGGCGCTTAGCAGAAACTGCACAAAGAAAAATAAAAAACCCAAGACTGCCGCCAGACGATTTAGCTGCCGGACAATGAACACTTCTGTGTCAAACGGGATGGCACTCCACCAGGCAAGTATGGCAATTAAGAGCAACATGGAGGCAAACAACCAGAACTTTTTTTCTTTATTCACAAGGGACCTCCTGATATAAATAGTTACTCCTATTGTAGTCAATAAACAGAATTCCGTTTATTAATATGTCCTTACAATGTCTCTGCTGCTTTGGCCCGGATAATATCCCACGCTTCACGAACATGGTGTTCCTGCGTTGTCCGCTGTCCGATGGCCATCCTAATGGCATAGCGTCCACCCAGGGAGGTATGAGTTAAAAAAACCTCTCCTGTAGCATTTACCTTCTCCAGCAATAGACGGTTTAAGGAGTCCAGCTCATCTTCTGCGGCGCCGTTATTAAGGCGAAACACCACCAGGCTGACATGGACCGGGGCCAGCACTTCAAAGTGCTTTTCTTCTTCTATCCACTCCTTAAATAGCCTTGCCAGACGGAGATGCTCATTAACCATCTGTCGGATACCTTCCACGCCGTAGGAGCGGATGACAAACCAGAGTTTTAGAGCCCGGAAGCGTCGACCCAGCTGAATTCCCCAGTCGCGGAAATTTTTCACCTCTTTATCGGCACCGGTTTTCAGGTATTCCGGATGAATTTCAAAGGTGCGAATCAGCTTTTCCGTATCCCGGACAAAGTATGCGGAGCAGTCAAAATTAGTCAGCATCCATTTATGTGGATTGAAAACAAATGAATCTATGTACTCAGCCCCGTCCAGCATCCAGCGATTCTCTTCGGCAATGGCCGCAGTTCCGGAAAAAGCGGCATCAACATGGAGCCAGACGTTGTGGCGGCGGCAAATTTCGCCGATTTTCCGTACCGGATCCACCGCAGTTGAAGATGTGGTCCCCACACTGGCCACAACGCAAGCTGGAATCAAACCTGCTGCCACATCATTTTTTATAGCTTCCTCCAGCTTTTCAGGAATCATGGCATAGTTTTCATCGGTGGGAATGTGGCGCAGATTTTTTTTGCCATAGCCGGCAATTTTCACCGCTTTATCGATACTGGAATGCCCCTCTGTGGAGGCGTAGACTACCAATGGTTGCCGCATGCCCTCTTCATTGGCCATAAATCCAGTGGCCGTTTCCCTGGCAGTCAAGAGAGCACACAGCGTGGATGTTGAAGCTGTATCCTGAATTACACCCTCCATTTCTTCCGGCAGCCCCAGCATCTGGCGTAACCATTCCATCACCACTTCTTCTAATTCGGTAGCCGCCGGTGAAGTCTGCCATACCATGGCCTGTGCCCCCATGCCGGCAGTTAACATTTCTGCCAGCACCGAAGCCGGGCTGTTATTGGCAGGAAAATAAGCAAACCAACACGGATGCTGCCAATGGGTAATCCCCGGCATAATGATTTGTTGAAAGTCACTGAATATCTGAGCCATGGGCTCACCCTGCTGCGGCGGTGCATGGGGTAATTGCTTCTTTATCTCCCCGGGCAGGACTTCAGAGCGAACCGGGAGCTGTTCAACTTTCTCCATATAATCAGCAATCCAGTCCACAAATTCATAACCATACTTGCGAAACTGCTCTGTATCCAACTTAATTCCCCCTACGATATCTTTTAAGGTTAATCTTATCGGATTTTGGAGATATTTGCAAAAGAAAAGCGCGCCTGAGGCGCGCAATAATTTTAGGTATTATTCAAAAAGAACAAGGCCAAAGTACCCGGCCCGGAGTGGGCACCGATGGCACAGCCCACATCACTGATCATGAATTCCCGGCAGCCATATTGCTGTTCCAGCAAAGTCTTTAGTTCTTCGGCTGCGGCCAGGTCATCACCGTGACTGATGCCAATAACCTGCTCATTAAAATTTCTGCCCCGCTCACCCATAATTTCCACCATACGTTTTATGGCTTTTTTACGCCCCCGGGCTTTTTCCAGAGGAATTAAACGACCATCCTGCACATGAAGGACCGGCTTAATATTTAGAATTCCTCCCACAAAAGCAGCAGTTCGGCTGACCCGTCCCCCACGGTACAGATACTCCAGGTCATCTACTGTAAAAAGATGTTCCATATGTTGGGCGTTTTGCTGTGCCGCCGCAACTATTTCTGCATGAGATTTGCCTTCTTTGGCCATCCGTGCCGCCAGATAAACCACCAAACCAAAACCCATGGAAGCGCATTTGGTATCGATAATATCCAACTTCAGGGAAGTTTCCGCTTCCTGTAATTGGTCTCTGGCCAACAAAGCAGAATCATGGGTGCCGGACAACTCTGAGGAAAAGGCCAGATAGATACAGCTATCATCGTTTTTGCCATATTCCCCAAACTTTTCCAGAAAAGAGCCGGGCGGAACCTGGGCTGTTTTATAGATTGTTCCCTGCCGCATATGGCCAAACATTTCAGCCGGTTTGAGGGTTACTCCATCTTGGTACTCCTTATCATCCTTATACACCATAAGAGGTACCACATCAATTCCATATTCCGCCACAACCTGCTTAGGCAAGTCACACGCACTGTCTGTCAGAATTCTTACAGCCACTTTTCCACCCCTTTTAATTATATATGTAAATATTTTAACTATACAAGTATTATAGTACAGAATCCGGTTAATTGCACGGTTTTTATACAAAAAAAATAAGCCGCATTTCACGGCTAAATGTCTTTGAATTCATCTCCTGCTCTGTCAAATGAATGGGTCACATCGGACCAGGCATTTTCAAAACCTTCCCGAATATCGTCCCATCCTTTATCACCCGCAGCTTTGAGATCCTGCCATTTCTCTTTGGCTTCAGAAAACTGCTCGTCTAATCGTGACAGTTCCTTTTTTGCTTCCAATTGACGGTCGGCCTGCATACTTTGCAGATTTGCCTCCAACTGAGTAACCTTAGCCTCCAATTGTTTCATTTCAGCTTCCATCTTTTGCTCATAGGCCTGTTTATCCCTCATCAATATTGCTCCTTTCCAATACCGTTTAGTCTTATTGTTACCAGCCTCCATATATTTAAAACAAGGCATCAAACTTAAGCCATGTGAACTACATAAACGCTTTGATTCTTCTAAATACTAAACAAAACAAACTACAGGAGGTGAATAACCTGGTTTCTGAAGCTGAAATTCAGCAGTGTATTGACCGTTGCACTCAAAACGCCATGAAAGTTCGCAGTATAGCCAATGAAATGGTAAATCATCGCGGGCGCTACGCTTTGGCGGAAGCTGACCGCAATATTGAGTTAAGTATTCACCTCTGCCTTGATGCCAAGGAAAAGCTAAAGTAAAGGAGTGGCGCGGTTGTCCCAGACCCAGCAAATACATGAATGCATTATGGAATATCAGAAAATTGTCAATCAGCTAAAAGAGCTGGCTATGAGTACCGAGGATAAAAACCTCCGTTCCACGTTGGAAGAATCGGCCCACCGGGTGCGCATGTGCATCCTTGAATGTGAATATGCGGCAAAGCAGCTCTAAACAAAAGAGTAAGCCTCCTTTATTTTGGAGGCTTACTCTAATTTTATTGAACAGTGTCCGGATCAATCTCTGCTTCCAGAGGAATTACTTCATCGGCGGGAAGGCCGGCATCTTTTGCCTGTTTGGCCACAGTGTCGGCATCCGGTGCCTCATAAATGCAGTAGGTGACTTTCTCATCGTTTTCCAGGGAGAGGTAACTCCTTACCCAGGTAACACCGGGCATTGCAGAGCAAACTTTCTTTGACGTGGATGCTTTAGAACCTAATTGTTCATCGGTAATCTTACCAAAGTTTCTTTTAATCAGAAATAACGGCATTTCAAATCATCATCCTTTCTGTCTTTGTCTACTGATAAAGTTAATATTCCCAACGTCCAACAGGATATTTATTTGACATATTGATAATATAACCTGTTAGTTTAGTATGATTTAAGAATATTGTAATAACCCATCGCCTATTAGGAAAAAAGTCCTGACTGTGCAGAACTGCCTCCTCTCAAACAGGATTCATGTCCCAAAACGTCGAAAGGAATATTATTCCGTCAGACAACAGGAGGTACATATTTTGCCCAAAGTAACCAAATCAACAGGCATTCTACTCATCTTACTGATCATCGGCAGCATCTTCGGATCTCTGCTGGGAGAAATTTTCAGCGGCGCCTTGCCCTTTCTCAGCTACAGCCGCACCATCGGCCTTAGCCCCACCACCATCGATCTGGCCCCTCTCACCCTTACCCTGGGCATCATGCTTAGATTAAACATCGCCACCATCCTGGGCTTCTTCATAGCTTTTTTCATCTACACCCGTCTTTGATGCAACAAAGCCACGGAAAATTCCGTGGCTTTGTTTGTGTCTATTTTGTTTTGTCATTTATGGTGCAGGAACTCCTTCGTTAATAGCCTCAGCCAGATCACTGATGGTGGTAATGCCCAGACTGTCAGCATCTGCCCGACGCATCATAAAAGTATAGGTGTTATTGAAGTCTGAATAATCCAACCAGGTAATACCATTGTTGGCATCTTCTTCTTTAACCAGTGCATAGCATTCTTCCGGATTGGTGATCGCTTCTTCATTGCCGAAGTGGGTCATCCAAGCTGTGCCGGTGTATTCCCAATAAATCTGGATTTCATCATTTTCCAGTGCTTCCCTGACTATGGAGGTGCCACCCAGACCGGTATTATCTTCTACTTGAAAACCGTCATTCTCCAGCAGCAGAACCGCCATCTGACCTAACAGCAACTGCTCTGTAAACTCTTTGGAGCCGATGGAAATAGGTCCTTTGTCGCCATCGGCGGCTGTTTCACTAATCAAACCGTTATCCAGGAGAAACTCATAAGCCACTTCATCCGGTTCATACCCTTCGATATCAACCCTGGCGTTTAACTCGGACATGGTTTCTTCATCCAAAAGCGGTACCACGCTGTTTAAAAGCCCTTCTATCTCGGGGTATTCTTCCAAGGTTGCGGTCAGCACATTGGGCGCTACATTGTAGACCGGATGGAATTCTTTATCATCTTCCAGATTGACCAAATCAAAGGCGGCAATACGGCCGTCTGTGGCAAAGCCCATGGCAACCGCCACATCGCCATCTCGCAGAGCCTGATATGTTATGCCCTGATCCATAATAATCACGTCATCAAATTCAAATCCGTAGAGATCTGTGACTCCAGGATAGCCATCAGGCCGCACAGAATATTCATGGTCTGTAGCAAAGACCCAGCCTTCTGCCTGATTATCACCACACCCCAGAGCGGTTAGAGCTACTAGCAGAAACAAAGCAGCAAAAATCAAAAACCTTCCTTTAACTTTCATACTTTAAATCCCCTCCTAGTTTCTTTTATTTAATATAGCAATCTCTGCCTGACCCGCCAGGTAATCAAGCAGGATAGCCAGCAAAGCACTCAGACCTGCTCCGGTAAAAACAAGTATATCTCTTCTAACCTGGATACCGGTTTTTATCAGGTCACCCAGTGCACCACCACCAATAAAGGTAGCAAGAGTAGCTGTTCCAACGCAGATTACAGTAGAAGTGCGGACACCGGCCATTAGTACCGGCAATGCCAATGGCAGTTCAATCTTATAGAGGGTTCGCCACGGCGTCATACCCATGCCGCGGGCAGCCTCCAGGATTTCCGGCTCTATGCTGGTAATACCGGCATAAGTATTGCGTAAAATCGGCAAAATGCTGTACAACCACAAAGCAAACAATGCAGTATTAAAGCCCAGGCCCAGATAAACAAAAAACAGTGCCAGAATAGCCAGGCTGGGAACGGTTTGGCCGATATTAACAAAAGTCTCAATTACTTTCCCTATTCTTCTTAACTTGGGCCGGGTGAGCATAATCCCCACAGGTATACCCACAAGTACTGCCAGCACCATAGCCGCAATCACCAGAACAACATGTTCCCGCAAATAACGCAGGACATTGGGGTACGTCAGCGCTCTGGCAGCTATTGCCCCGCCCGGGTTATTAACCACATAAATAATTAATATTGCACCCAGGGCGATGAGAAGCAAGGGAGTCCGCAAATGTACCCACACTTTACTCAGTCGGTTTTGTGTCACTTCTGACCACCTCTAATATATCATTGAGCGTTATAATTCCCCGGAAACGTTCCTGCTCGTCCACCACCGCCACATATCCTTCGCCCAGGTTCAACATAATGGAGAGCACATCGTTTAATGTGGCATCTATGCCGGCGGTATTGGCAAGCTCTTGCACCAGATCTCCGGCCAGAGCATTTTTATCTTTAGTTAAGGCGTTGGCTGAAATTGCGCCTTTAAGCTGACAATCTTCGTCTACCACAATAATCGAATCCATGATGGTGGTATCCAGCTTTCCGGCAATTTCCCCAACACTATCTGTCATCCTGGCCACCGGCACACTTTCCTGCACCGCAGTTTCTGCTTCAAGAAGATGGAGTCTTTTAATTGATCTGTTGTGGCCTACCAGTTTGCTGACAAACTCGTCTTTAGGGCTGCTTAACAATTCATCGGGATTACCAAACTGAATTAACTTCCCTTCCCGCATAGCCGCAATTTTATCGCCCATCTTAATCGCTTCATCAATATCATGTGTGATAAATACAATTGTCTTTTTCATTTTTTGCTGGAGCCGTAAAAACTCGTTTTGCAATCTGGCTCTGGTGATGGGATCCACAGCTCCAAAGGGTTCGTCCATAAGCAGTACCGGCGGGTCCGCTGCCATGGCCCTGGCTACCCCTACCCGTTGCCTTTGCCCGCCGCTTAAGGCAGAAGGCCTGCGTTTGGCATATATCCCCGGATCCAACCCCATCAGCCGCATTAGCTCTTCCACTCTCTTTTTGGTTTTATCTCGGGGCCATTTAAGTTCTCTGGGAACCGTGGCAATATTTTCCTCAATGGTCATATGGGGAAAGAGTCCGATCTCCTGAATCACATAACCAATGCCTAGGCGTAATTCTATGGGATTTAGTTCCATTATATTCTTGCCGTTAACAAATATATTCCCTTTGGTGGGATTGTGAAGGCGGTTAATCATTTTCATTGTGGTTGTTTTTCCGCAGCCGGAGGGACCTACAATCACACAAACTTCACCTTCCGCCACGCCCAGATTAAGATTGTCTACAGCCGGAACTTTACTGCCCGGAAAAATTTTTGTTACACTTTCAAGCTTTATCATAATCAATCACCTCACTGAATTACCTTACCCGTGCCATAAGATACTCTTCGAGCCTGCTCATCAAAACATCCAGCATAAGAGCAATAATGGCTATAAAAATTGCTCCGGTCAAAATGCGGTTAGCCTGACTGCGGGAGATCCCCTGAAAAATCATTTCGCCCAGACCTCCGGCACCGATAAAAGCGGCGATGGCGGCAATTCCCACAATCATAATCATGGCTGTTCTAAACCCGGCAATAATAACGGGTAATGCCAACGGAATCTTGACCTTCCAGAGAATAGCAAAAGGGGACATACCCATTCCTTTGGCTGACTCTAATACCGATGGAGGTATTTCTAAAATGCCGATATAGGTGTTCTGGGTTACCGGAAGCAGGCAATATAAGATAAGCGCCACGACTCCGGTGCGAAATCCGATCCCAAAGAAGGGAAGTAAAAATCCCAGCATGGCAAAGCTGGGAATAACCATCAGTACCTGGCACACTCCCAAAACTATTCTGGCAGCAACCCGATTATATGTAATGGCCACTCCCAGAATTACACCAATCAAAATGGAAATGGCACCGGCTAACAGGACAAGATAAAAATGCTCTATGGCAAGCTCCTGAATCATTTCACGCCGTGATAAAATAAACTGGAATAGTTCCATAGGAACACCTCCTTTTAAACTTGCTGCCACAAATCTTACAAAACCTTAAAAATTCCAACGCTATAGTATTTATTTCTACATTAAACAATGTTTTCCTGCTACAATAGTTAAGAACATACTTATACTCTGTTAAGCAAATAATAATTTTACTTTCCAGAGGGGCTTGCATATTGTTGCAGGCATATACTAACCATTAGACGTATACCAAAATTTCAGGAGGTTTTAAGTTAATGAGTGGCATTGCTGCTGTGATTGGCGCCGATGATAAACAGGCGTTGGAAACCATGCTGGAAAAAATCCAGCACCGGGGAGCCGGTCAACACCTCATCTATGAAAACGGTAAATACCGCTTGGGCGAAATAAATGTGACCGAGAATAAGGTTATCCACACCGGTGATGATGACTATGGAGTTATCTTTGACGGCATGCCCGTCTACGGGGGAAAAGTATTAACCCGTACAAAAATTCTTGAGCTATATAAAACGGAGGGTCCGGGATTTATTAAAAACATTGCCGGAAATTTTGTCATCATCATTTCCAATACCGATGAATTTTTTATAGCCCGGGACCCCTACGGCACCAAACCCCTCTACTACAGCAAAGACGGCAAGTACACTTTGGTTGCTTCCGAGATTAAGTCCCTCACCCCGCTGACCGACAAGATTGAAATATTTCCTCCGGGACATTTCTTTACCCAAACCAAAGAACTAAAGCGCTTCAAAGATGTTCCGGTGCCGGTGGCAAAAAAGCAGTTAGATACTGAAGAAGCCGCGGCAGAACTAAATAAACTGCTATCCGGTGCCGTAGAAAAAGTGCTGCAGCAAAATAACGACGTAGGCTCCTTTTTAAGCGGCGGGCTGGACAGTTCCGCTGTGGTGGCGGCCGCTTCTAAAATCAGTAGCAACCCTCTACCCACTTTTGCCGTGGGCCTGGAAAACAGCAGTGATATCCTAAATGCCCGCAAAGTAGCCAAATTCCTGCGCACAGACCATTACGAGTATCTCTACACCGCAGATGAAATGATGGAAGTACTGCCGGATGTAATCTATCACCTGGAATCCTTTGATGTGGAATTGGTGAACAGCTCCATAGCAAATTATCTGGTGGCTCAATTAGCCCACCGGCAAGGGATAAAAATAGCGTTGTCCGGCGAAGGTGCCGACGAATTATTTGCCGGGTACCACCACCTGAAAAAATGTGCGGATGAACGGGAACTAAATGAGGAGCTGGCTTCGCTGATGAAGGGGTTACATAACGGTGGCCTGCAGCGGGTTGACCGCATGACACAGGCCCACTCCCTGGAGTGCATTATGCCCTTTATGGACCCCAAAGTGGTGGAATTTGCCCTGGGGTTACCCGCGCATTTTAAATTGTCGGAGTCAGGTACAGAAAAATGGATTTTACGCCAAGCGTTTAGCACTGATTTACCGGAAGAAGTGGTCTGGCGTACCAAAGAACAATTTGGCATTGGCACCGGCAATGAAGACATTATGAAGCAAATGATCAGCCAAAAAGTTACCGACAGAGAATATAAAAGAGCCAAAGAAAGAAGCAGCTTTCCTTTTAAGAATAAAGAAGAATACTTTTACTACAATATTTTCAAAGAATTCTTTCCTGCAAAATCGGCAGAAGAAACTGTCAACCGTTGGCTGGTATAGTATGAATTCACCCCGTTGTCAAAATGACAACGGGGTTTAATGTTTCCAGATTGAGCATAATAGCAATAATATCTTTTAAGGAGTGAGAAAATGAAACAGGTACTTCTGGGAGAGTGTGTTCTGTGCGGGTGGCAGGATGGTAAGCGAACTGCCATAGAGTCCACCGCTGTAGCTATCTGCCCCCATTGTGCTGTCCCGGTAGAATCTTTTACGCAGGAACTTCAAAACACAGAACAAGGCGAGTGAGACTCGTCTTTTTTTTTTGAATAAAACTCATCTCCCCTCAATAATGTTTTAAAACAGAAAAAACGTCTCATTTGAGGTGAATTATTTGCGAGTCCATTTATTCCGGCAGATTAACCGCAACAAACAGGATATACCGGGCCTGGTTTGGACAATTTTGGCCATCTTTTTTATTCTGACCATGGTTTATCAACCGGCCGTTGTTTTTCAGGGTGCTGCTGAGGGTCTGAAAGTCTGGTGGGAAATAATCTTCCCTTCCCTCTTACCGTTCTTTGTTGCCTCTGATCTGTTAATGAAACTGGGTTTTGTTCATTTTATCGGTATTTTATTGGAGCCTGTTATGCGGCCCCTTTTTAATGTGCCCGGTTCCGGCGGCTTTGTGCTGGTGATGGGACTGGTGGGCGGTTCTCCCATCAATGCCCTGCTAACAGCGCAATTGAGGGAAAAACAGTTATGTACAAAAAAAGAAGCCGAACGACTTCTTTGTTTCACCAACTTCTGCACCCCTTTATTTATGATTAGTGCGGTTGCCGTAGGGATGCTTGGCAGGCCTGAATTGGGATTTGTTATTGCAGGAACCCACTATCTTGCTAACCTCATTATCGGGTTTGGACTGCGTTTTTATAATACAGGCGATGTGGTAAGTAACTATAATCCAGGTAGCTTTTCTGTAAAAAAAGCTTTAGTTACCATGCTGCGTCATCAAAGAAAAGAGAAACAGACCATTGGCCGATTACTCAATGATGCTGTCTCATCATCAGTTCGTAAACTTTTAAATATCGGCGGCTTTATCATCCTCTTTGCCGTAATTATACGCATCTTTGCCGATGCAGGGATCATTGACCTTATTGCCGTGGCCATTTCCGCCATACTGATTCCACTGGGGTTTTCTGCAGAAATTATGCCCTCTGTGGCCAGTGGCCTGTTTGAGACCACAATCGGTTCCACCATGGCTTCTCAGACCGCTGTCAGTGACCTGCAAATAATAATCGCCATCGGTTTTATACTGGGTTGGAGCGGATTGTCTATCCATGCTCAGGTTGCCAGCATGGTAGCCGGCACAGATGTGGGGCTGCGCCTGTTTTTCATCGCCAGAATAATCCATGCTTTTTTGGTGGCAGGTCTTACTTGGCTGTTTTATCCCACCGGCCAACAAGTTTTTTATTGGGTTCTGCCGGCTGCAGCCTCTACCGCTACTTATGTCTTTTCTACCCAACGTCTTATCCTTTCGTTCTTTTTAATCGGCTGCTGCCTGTTATTTATCCTCACATGTCTAGCCTGTATCCTCCGACAGGTTCAAAGTATATATCACAGGGATCCCTAACCTTGCTCCGGTGCTGCATCATCGGGCAGTAACTCCTCTGGCAGTATGTCTTTTTCTCTAAATAAGAGGTAAAAGATAACGGTCAGTGCCAATCCCGCCGCACCGAGGCTGGCAAAAGTCAATCGGTTTCCATAGTGCAAAAGAAATGAAAACGTGATGGGGGACAAAGCGCCTCCCAGGGAGCGGGCGCTGCCATATATGGTGGTGGTCAACCCTCTGATGTCCTTGGACTTAACCGAGGTGCTGACCGTATCAATGGCCGGTAGCGTAATGCCGGCCCCGATACCCACCAGCACAATGAGGGGCCAGAATAATAATGCGTTAAAGAAAAACCCCAGCAAAACAGCACTTCCTGCCAGCAACAACATGCCAAGAGCGATAATGATCCTGGGATGCAGCCTTTGGGAAATGTAGCCCGCCGCCAACGTGGTTAGCATCATGGCCACAGCAGGTAAAGCAATAATTACTCCGCGCAGCAGCTTATTAACTTCCAGCTTCGCACCCAAAAAATCACTCATCCAAAACATGGTGCCGATCAAAAGAAAAATTACCAAAAACGCAGCTACCAGGCTCAGCAGTCTGGATCTGTTAGTAAAAAGCAGAAACGCTTCTTTATGCTTATCCCACTCCACCGACTTATCATGTTTGGGCTCTTTAATGTAAACCCATGTTGCCACCGCCACTGGAATGGCCACCAACGGATACAAAAAGAAAATGGCCTGCCATGCCAATAAGCCAATGGCACCGCCAAGAACGGGGCTCGATACTTTCCCCAGGCCATTTGCCGTCTCCAGAAAACCCACCGCTTTGCTTCTTTCTATGCTCTGAAAGATGTCGCCAACCAGGGCAACGCTTAAAAACATGGGTGTGGCAGAGCCCAGGCCCTGCAGAAACCGCCCCACAAGCAGCAATGGATAGGGCTTGGCAACAAACAGTATGGCAAGTCCCGCTACCAGACCGCCCAGGCCATAAATAAATAAAGAAACCACCATCACTAATTTACGGCCAAAACGGTCCGCTAAGACTCCGCCAAAGAGATTGATTACCGCTGCCGGAAAAGAAACAATCCCCACCAGGATGGCCAGGTCTGTCAGGTTGATTCCCAGATCTCTGGCCATGGCAGGAAAAACAGGAAACAGGATGGTATTTACCAGTACTGTGATATAGTTAGATAAGCTTAATATTCCAACTTTTAATGCACTATCCGCTTTCATCTTTCTTTGCTCCCACCTTTTTCTTCTCCACTGTTGCAAATCCATTTTCCTATATAGCTTTGACAAAATACCGGGTAAAAATCCTGGTTTTTTTTATTTAAAACAAATACGGAATTCGTATAAAGGCTATCTCCCTGCGCACACTAACATATCAGGAGCATAATTTTCCAAAACGTTAAAATTACAGAAAGGGTGAGAAAATGAACAACGAGCAAAACCAGTCCAACACCCCTCTCAATGAACACAGCAAAAACTCGCAATTGGAAACTTTCCGTGTGGATCACAGCAATAACAACCTAACTACAAATCAGGCGGTTCAGGTTGCCAACACCGACGATTCTCTTAAAGCAGGTACCCGGGGTCCTACTTTAATGGAGGACTTTCATTTCCGCGAAAAAATGATGCACTTTGACCACGAACGGATCCCGGAACGTGTGGTGCATGCCCGTGGTTCCGGCGCTCATGGCTATTTTCAGGCCTATGAACCCATGAAAGAATACACCAAAGCAAAGTTTTTACAGGACCCGTCGGTTAAAACACCTGTTTTTGTCCGCTTCTCCACCGTGGTAGGCTCTCGCGGCTCAGCGGATACGGTCCGCGACGTGCGGGGTTTTGCTACCAAGTTCTTCACAGAAGACGGCAATTATGACCTGGTAGCCAATAACATTCCGGTCTTCTTTATTCAGGATGCCATGAAATTCCCGGACATTGTGCACTCCATTAAACCGGAACCGGATAATGAAATTCCACAGGCATCCGCAGCCCATGATACATTTTGGGACTTTGTTGTCAATACTCCGGAAATCACTCATATGATAATGTGGCTGCTCTCTGACAGGGCCATTCCCCGCAGTTACCGGATGATGCAGGGTTTTGGCGTAAATACATTCCGCTTTGTCAATGAGCAGGGCAAAGCACGGTTTGTTAAATTTCACTGGAAGCCCCTCCTGGGTGTTCACTCCCTGGTCTGGGACGAAGCACAAAAATTAGCAGGAAAAGACCCGGACTACAACCGTCGGGATCTCTGGGACGCCATTGAGCAGGGCAATTACCCGGAGTATGAACTGGGAGTACAGCTTATTGAAGAAGAGGATGAGTTCAGTTTTGATTTTGATATCCTGGATCCCACCAAAATCTGGCCGGAAGAACAGGTTCCCGTTAAACCCATTGGCAAAATGACCCTCAACAAAAACCCGGATAACTTCTTTGCAGAAACGGAACAGGTAGCATTTCATCCCGGACATGTGGTGTCGGGAATTGATTTCTCCAATGATCCATTGCTGCAGGGTCGACTCTTCTCCTATCTGGACACCCAGCTAATCCGCTTAGGAGGACCAAACTTCCATGAAATTCCCATTAACCGCCCTGTGGCGCCGGTCCATAACAATCAGCGCGACGGCTATCACCGCATGACCATCGATCAAGGCAAAGTAAGCTATTCTCCCAACTCACTACAAAACAATGCACCACAGCCCGATGCCCAAAACGGGTATATCCACTATGCGGAAAAGGTGGAGGGCAGTAAAGTGCGCCAACGCAGTGCCAGCTTCATGGACCACTACCGGCAGGCCACCCTGTTCTGGAACAGTATGTCACCTCCGGAAAAGCAGCATATCATCGAAGCATTTCATTTTGAGGTGGGCAAAGTAAAGGACAAACAGATTAAGCAGCGGGTAGTAGAGATGTTTAACAACGTGGACAGTCAGCTGGCACATCAAATCGCCATGGGAGTGGGGGCAAACCCACCGTCCAAACCCGGAGGAACAGGGGTTACCGCCGCTTCCCCCGCTGTAAGCCAGGCTAATACCATAAAGGATGCTCGCACCCGCAAAGTGGCAATACTTTTGGAAAACGGCTTCTATTATCCGGAAGTCACCCAAGTAATGCATGCCTTAAACGGAGTCGGCGTGATGTGCGACATTGTCAGCAAAAATCTGGGCATGCTCACCAGCTTTGACGGACAACAGCTGGAGGTCAATAAAAATTATGTCACAACGGCGTCCATAATGTACGATGCTGTTTATGTCCCCGGTGGCCGCAAGAGCGTAGATACCCTGCTGACTCATGGAGATGCGCGCCATTTTGTCAGCGAAGCCTTTAAACACGCCAAAGCCATCGGTGCCAGTAATGAAGGGGTAGACTTATTGAATGCCTCAGAAATCCAGGGAGTTGCCTTGGCACCTCCTGAAAGCCAATTTGAAACGTACAATGAACTGGGTGTAATTACTATCCGCAATGCTGGGGATATGGGTTATTTCGGCCAGGAATTTATTAAGGCCATAGCGGAGCACCGCCACTGGGGCCGTCTGGCACAAAAAGATATGGTTTCAGCCTAACCGACGCACAAAAGCCGGCTTATAAGCCGGCTTTTGTGCGTCCTACTGGCAGGAAATTTATTATGCTCCGCAACTTCTAAAAAGAAGGACTTTGCGTGGACAATATAAAATAATAATGAGATATTCTTATACACCGGAGGCTAATTGTGACAGACATACTTGAACAAATGGAGCTTAAATTATTGGAATTTCTTGGCGGCAACTATCAAAAATCAGCAGAGCATTTGGCCGAAGAACTAAAAGTGGAGTATCCGCAATTATATAAGCAAATAATCCAACGTTTTGCACAAGAATACGGACTGGGCGGCTGCGGAGCACAGATGAGCCCCCATACCGCAGTGCAGCAAACACTTGCTTCGCTACAGAAAAAAGGCCTGGTAGAATGTGAACAAACAAACGGCAACGTCTTATGGCAAAAAAAAAACGCAATAGAAAGACTTTAATTAATAACTTCTTCGCTTAGATATTTATGGTACTCATCTAACGTAACAAATGAAACATTTTGTTTTTGCAACTCCAATACAGCACTCCTTACCCCTGCTGCGATCTCAGTATCCGGCCTGTTCATATGCAGTAGAACGATGGCTCCCGGTTTGGCCCTAACAACGGCATTGTGCACTTGTTGCTGTGAAAACCTGGCGCCCCCGTCTCCTACCACACTGAAATTTACCACTGTTTTTCCCAACTCATTGGCAATATTTACCGCCACGTCATCATAAAATGCTGTCCCTGAACGAAAGTATTGCGTCCTTTTGCCGGTAATTTCGGCTATTTTCTCATCGTTAAGTATTATCTCGTCAATAACCTCGGCAACACTGCCGGTACCTTTGATACCATATGCGCTCTGTCCATTCACCGAAAGGGGCCGGTGACGGTATCCGTGATTCTGTATTGAAAACGTGGGGACCTTGGCCAACTTAGCAAAAACTTCCTCATTGTTGTCAATCCAACCTCCACTAATAAACAATGTGGCAGGAATATTATTTTCTATGAGGAAATCAATTAACTCTTCATCATACCCGTTTCCCAGCCTGCCGCCCCCACAGGCATCAAAAGTAAGGGCGATCACCTTATCATTGGTGTCAATACTGTTTTTTACACCGCTTACTCTCTCTCCCCATTGTACAGGAACCTGACGCCCATACACCTCGATTAATTGTTCTTTAATCTCAGAGAGTGTAAGTTGTGGCTCCATCTGTTGTTCTTCTTGCCTGTCGCTGTCTTCCGGTTTGGAAAAAGGAACATCATCATTTTCTACCGGATCCATTATCTCCCCTTCTTCAGAGCTGTTTTCCTCCACAGAAACATTACCCACAGATGCTGGCTCGTTACAGCCTGTTATAAAAAAAAGTACCAGGCATGCTAACAGGATCATAGTAGTATTTTTCATCAAAATTCACCCTTCTGATAATCTAGATTCCACAAGGAGAAACCATGGAAAATCCAACCCCCCCCCAAACACCAACGAACCATCTGGAACCAATTTGGCAAGGAACCGTTAAAGCACTTCAGACCCTGCTTATTCTGGCCAAGATTGTCATACCGGTTACCTTTGTGCTGGTGGCCCTGCAACAGCTGGGCTGGCTGGAAAGGGTGGCGGGCCTGTTTAGTCCGTTCCTTAATCTTTTTGGCCTGCCGGGGGAAGCGGCACTGCCACTTCTGCTGGGGTTCTTCGTAAATATTTATGCCGCCATGGGAGCAATCGCCGTATTACAACTATCCCCCCGTGAGCTTACAGTTATTGCTTTGATGATTCTCACCTGCCACGCCCTGTTAATGGAATCTCCCGTTCTGAAGTTTACCGGCCTTCCCCCGGTCACGTCGGTGCTGCTAAGAATAGGGGGAGCTTTTTTCTTTGGTTTCTTGCTAAATCTGGCCTATATCCTTGTGGGAGGTTAACATGGTACTTTATCTTAGTGAAGCGCTGACTGCAAGCTTTTCCACCATTCTGCAGCTGGCAATTATCCTGATTCCCATCATGATTCTCCTGGAATATGCCAAACATTTTCAACTGCTGGAAAAGCTCACCTCCATTTTGGGATGGCTGCCCCGTAGTCTGTCAATGTCGCCGCAGGCAGCATTTCCCCTGATTGTAGGCATCTTTATCGGCGTCACCTATGGCGCCGCCATAATAATTGAATACTCACGGCAGGGAACATTAAACAAACGGGATATGCTTCTCTGCGGCGTCTTTCTGGCCATCAACCACAGCATCATTGAAGACAACCTGCTTTTGGCCGCTTTAGGTGCTAATCTGCTTATCATTTTACCGCTAAGGTTTGTAATGGCCTACCTGATAACCCGCTCAGTATCCTTTTATCTTGATCAAAAAGTAAAGACCGTTTAAAGTTCATAGTCCACTTTCACATAATCCTCACTTAGGCTTTTTACATAGCGGGAGACCTCTTTATGTAGCGGATGTTCCCTGTAGCCTTCCAGCTCTTGACGCGAGGGAAATCTGGCCACAAAAGCAACATCAAATGAATAGTCGGCACCTACCACATCCAAACCTACTTCAAAATCCGTCAGTTCAGGAATTTTCCCTCTCATTCCAAGCAAAACATCCGTTACATGACTGCGGTTTTTCCCACTGTTATCTTTTAACTTAAACAACACAATATGTTTTAACATCCCAATCAACTCCTTAATGTATTCCAGTATATAACATCGGGCATTTTATTTTCAACCACACAATACAACCATAGCGCAAAAAAGCTCTGCGGCTATAACCGCAGAGCTTTTTACTATTCCAATTCTACCGGGTCCACAACACCGAAATTAGCTTGCAGGTTTTGCGGATCTCCGGAAATACCTTTAATGGCCTCTTCGCCCTTCATAGAAATTCCGTTCTTAGGCTTGAAAGTGTTACAATCAGTTTCTTCTGAGTCCACAGCATGAGGCGGGCTAACTTCAATTGTGGAAGCGGTACACTGGTTACCCTGTTCCCAATATTCACAGCTATCAACTACACATTTAACTTGTGGCGAATCTCCCTTATTGTGATGCATGCAAGACCTCCTTTAAATTTAAACTCTTTGCTTTTATATTTTTTGTCCGCAAACATTATTTATACCGAACAGCTTTACCCAACAAAGTTAAAACAAGAAAGATGCTTTCGTTACATTCTTTAGTTTAGGCAATATTTAAAGAAAAAAATTACCCTCACAGCAAAAGCTGCGAGGGTAATTTTTTTCTTTAGAGCAGCGCCATTTTTTGCGCTTCTTCTTTAAGTTCATCGCGGAAATCGGGATGAGCGATTTGAATCAAAGCAAGTGCACGCTCGCGGATAGATTTGCCGCGCAGCTTGGCAACACCGTACTCGGTAACTACATGGTCCACATCGTTTCTGCTGGTAGTAACAACAGCTCCGTGGGACAGCTTAGGCACAATTCTGGAAATGGTGCCGCCTTTGGCAGTGGAGGCCAGGGTAACAAAACCCTTACCGCCTTTGGAGATGTTAGCGCCGCGGAAGAAGTCCGCCTGACCGCCGGTACCGCTAAACTGGCGGCAGCCCATGCTTTCCGAACAGCACTGTCCGGTGAGGTCCACTTCAATGGAAGCATTAATGGCAATCATGTTATCATTTTTACCGATATTATAAGGATCATTAGTGTAGCTGACGGGATGCATTTCCACAATGGGATTGTCATCCATGAAGTCATAAAGACGCTTTGTACCCAAGGCAAAGGTGCCCAGTATTTTTCCGGGATGGAAAGTCTTTTTACTGTTGTTAACGGCTCCGCTCTCCAACAAATCAACCATACCGTCAACAATCATCTCAGTATGAATTCCCAGATCCTTTTTGGACAGCAACGCTTTGGCCACAGCGTTGGGAATACCGCCTACACCAATCTGCAAAGTTGACCCGTCATCAATCAATTCTGCCACATATTTGCCGATGGTCTCCTCCAGTTCAGTGGTGGGAGGAATGGCCAGGGTTGGCATGGGATCGTCACATTCAACCACATGATTAATTTGGGAGACATGGATGAAACTATTACCCAAAGATCTGGGCGCATTAGGGTTAACTTCCACAATAACCTTTTCTGCCTTCTGCAGAGCGGCTTTAGTATAATCAATTCCAAGACTCATGCTGAAGTAGCCATGCTTGTCCATGGGGGAAACAGTCATCATAACCACATTGGCCTTGCGATAATTAAGCAACAACCGGGGAACTTCATGGAAGTAGTTGGGGAAGAATTCACCCCAACCCTCGTTGATGGCCTGACGTGAAGCTCCGCTGCAGAACCAGGAATAATGCTTAACATGCGGGGCATACTCTTCTTTAAACATGGTTGGCTTCAGGGGCAGGATCTGGTTTACTTTAACATCCTGCAAATCTTCCCGTCTGTCCACTAAGGCTTGAGGCAGCAGCTGAGGCTCACCGCCTCCTACCGGAAACCAGATATCATCTCCGGATTCGATAATCTGTACAGCCTCTTCAGCTGTAGCCAATTTCTCTTTATACATCTCCTGAAATCTGTTCATGCTTTTGTCACTCTCCCCTAATTTGTTGATTACTTCAAACAATAAAAGCTAAGTATTTTATTGTAAGCCAGGACACAATAAACATATAGTCTTAATTATATAGAATATTAGGAATTTTTCAAGTAATTTTTATACATTTTCTATTCATTCTAAGAATTATTTTATTCCTCGACAAACATCTGTTATGTGAAAAAAATCCTTTATATTTTTTGTGAAAGAAAGTACAATATAGATAAGAGAGAATACAGGGAGGTGTACATTGTGAAAGAGGAATTCCGTTTGATTTATCCGGCAGTTTGTTACGTAAAAGAAGACAGCATTCGAGTAGAATTCCCCGACCTACCCGGCCTCGTCTCCGTATGCAACGAAAATAACCTAACCAAAGCTGTCCTACAGGCACAGGCAGAGCTAATGCTGCATGTGGCCAACCTTCTCGACGGCAATGATCTGATTCCAGAGCCCACACCCATTAACCGTGTCAGGTACCAACAGCCCAAAGACGGGGAAATCGTCACCATGGTAAATCTGGAAATAACACCCTTGGCAGCAACTCCTGTATAAAAACCGAATAGCACCAAGAAGTCGTGGAAAACAATCGCCACGACTTTTTTTTAATTAAACATTACTATGCCTATCCCTTAACTTCTCTGAAAATGCACATAACTCTTTTTTCTTTAAAATCTTAAAGGCGGCAGACTTATCATCTTCAAACGACGAAAAGGGGTTCCGGTGACAGAAGAAATTCCATCCACCAGTAAAAGCAAGTTACACGGTCCGGATATATCTTTGCAGTCAATGATTGCTCCCTGCTCTTTGCCTCCGTCAATTTCATTAAAGCGAACGTTATCTTTTGAAACATTTGCTGATAATAACCTGGCAAAGGGCCGCCAACCGGTCAGAGCAGCATCTTTTTCCTTAACATGAGCCATGATTTTAAGTGTAGATTGATATACGGAGGTGTCCAGCTGCAAATGCAGGGATGACTTAACTAAAGCACTCACAGTATATTGGATATCCATTTCCCTGCCTGCTAAGAGTTGTAGCTTCCAGTATCCCGGCCGGGGCTTCATAATGCGAAAAAGCACATGGCCGGCCCCGTCCTGTCTGTACAACCAACTACTGTTTGGATGCACCTGCTGACCGTCGGGGCTAGTCAGGCGCACCCCTATTTCGTTTATGTGTCTTGGATCATGAACCACCTTTTTGGGAACATCAGGCCAGAAAAAAGTAAAGGTCACCTCTTCAGCGTTTTCTTCTACCAAAGCAGATACAGCACCGCCACTTCCCTTCACCGTCTCATTTAACACCACACCATGGCCGGTAAGCTCTGCACGCAGGTAATTACAGACTTCTGCCAGATAAGACGCATCCGGCGCATAAAAATAGCGGCCATGATGTGCGGCAGCCAGTTCTGCCAGGTAATAGTGATTGGCGTGAGGGCCAAGTGCGCACGTGTGGATATTTAAATCTTGTTTGTCCCGCAATTGCTTTTGACCATTGTCAACACACTGCAAGCAACCTTCCTGTTTGGCTCCGGAAAACAAAATCAGCGATTTTTCGCCCTTTATCCCGGCCGCCATATTGGCGGCCGCCATTAGTCCCCCCGCACCGGACTTACATCCCTTGCTTTTAACCAGCAATCTTGACCCGGTACTTTTGCGGATGGATCTACCGGTGATAGTTCGTATGGCCTGGCTGCGGGCCTGCGAACAATCTGTTTCCAGATCAGTCAGCCCCACACTGTCTCCTGCCCGTAATGATACCAAAAGCTGCTTACAGGCAACCTTAAGAATGTTATTAACCTCCTGCGAGTTTTTACACTGCTCCACCACCGGAAAAAGATTAACGGGTTTGTCGGAAACCTGCTCCGCATTATCAATCACCAGCGCAAAATCCTGACCATGCTTCCTGCAGCCAAAAGGTGGTTTAGCCAAAGCACGCAAGGCCGAAGCGACAACCCGTACTTCATAAACCCCAGCCGGTTTTTGTAAATACACACACTCCACATTGTTAAGGGCATCATAGTGCCCTCCGGCCCTGGAGTAACCACCGGCAAAAACATTGCCCTTATATATGCGGTTTTTTCCGTCTATCTCCTGCACCTCCAGGTCTAAATCATTAACAAGAACCCTGCCGCTACCGGGAGATGCAGGGGCATCGGTCCAAACCAGAGTAAAACGCATTGGCAAACTGCTGTCCGCAGGCGCCACCTTAAGTACGTATTGCTGCCCGGTGGCAGTAAAGGTATGTTCTTCATCAATAAAAATCTTAGCTCCTCTGTCGCTGGCCGGAGACTGCAGCAAAATATTGTTCAGACTGACCCTGCCCCATCCTTGTGTATTGTCGGGCAACGAGCCCAGCGGGTGCGGTGCAAGCGCATAAAGTAACGGTGCCGACGAGTCCATCGGCCTGAAATTAAGAGGCATACGGACATATAACATTTGATCTTTAGCACTGTAATGCCACTCACCCGGCTCCAGCGCCTCATGTTTCTTAACAGCGGTCATAGTCTCGTATCCACTAACTATCTCCAGCGGATAAAATTCCAGAGGGCGGCAGTAGCTACCATCTTCCAGCATAATCCATTCACCAGTTTCACTGATGCAACGCCAATCCTGACCACCGGCCTGGTTCTCCGCCCCATTTATCAACAGCGCCTTAAGCATTGCCGGGCTGGGATCTTTGCCACCTGTTCGCCGGCGCCACCACTCTATTAATAAGGCGCAGGCACCACTAATAAGCGGGGCGGACATGGACGTCCCCGTCATATATACATACCGGTTAGTACTTCTGTGGACCTTATCTCCGGACCCCACAATGGGAGTGCGTCGCGAGCCCTGCGAAAGTGCCGCCGCCACATCTGTTCCCGGAGCAACCACCGTGGGCAATATCCGCCCGTCCCTAGCGGGACCACGGCTGGATGCTCCAAAAACCCCTCTGATATCTTTGCAGCGGAAACGCTTATCCGGATTATAATTAAGTGAGTTACCTACCACAATGGCATTTTTCAGTTCTTTGGGTGGTGTGATGGAAAAAGAGCCGGGCCCGGCATTTCCTGCGGAAAATATCACGGCAAGTCCCCGGGGTCTGGCCGTACCGGGAACTGCATCACGAATAAGCCGGTCAAATGTCCGGGCCGGAAGCGTATATCCGTCACCGGGAGCTTTTCCGGAACACCAACTGTTATTCATCACCTGAGCCCCTTTTACAGCTGCATCCCGGACTAACTTTTGCCAGTCCGGTGGCCACGGTCCAAGCAATATATTCTGATTCACATACTCTGCCCGTGGCGCCACTCCCTGTCCCCAGTAAAAGCCATCCCCGTCCTTCTGGCCTGTTCCGGCACTCCCAACGGCGATGGAGGCCACATGGGTACCGTGAGCTAAATCCTCCGGGCAGTAATCTCCGTCACCATAGTCCAAAAAAGAATTTTGCCGTCCCAGCAAATCACGGTGTCCTGTCTTATTGTTTTTATCATTGGTATCAACTCCCGAATCACAGATGGCCACTTTCACTCCACTGCCGCCGTCAATGCCCAGCCCCTCAAGCCAACCTGTATACCCGGGCAGAGGTGATTTATCAGGGTAAGCAGCGCTATTTAAATTACCCGCCACAATCTGTGCTTCCCTCTCCCCTTCCAGCCCGGCCTGAGGAGGAGCATATTCAATCCACCTTACTGCCGGCAGCTGCGCAATCTTCTTGATGTTTTCCGCTGCCATTTCCACAAGGAGCTCTCCGTATTGACCGTAGTAATAAAACGGCGGTACAGTCTCTCTGATTACTTTGCCCCCATAGTTTATAACGGCATCAGCAACCTTAGAAATCCTGTCTGGCGGGTAAGCCGCAATGCTGATATATCTGACAGTTCCGCTAAGATCCCAAGTACTGTTATGCAGGCGGTACTGGGGTAAAAAGGGACCTGCCCACGAGACATAAGGCAGCTTTACCGCCTCGTCCACCATCTGCATATTACCCACCACAAACAGTCCGTAGGCGGAAACAGGCTCCACCACATCAAGTCCCAGTTGTTCCAATTTGACTATCCAATCCTTTGCCGGTGGCGCTATTAGCTGAAGCAAAAAATGTGACCATATTTTTAACTGCTGTGGCGATAATCCCGCCGTATTGTCTTCAACGGTCAATATCCGGTGGTCCCCAACCTCTAAAACACCCACATCAGTGAGAATTTTCACCCTGTAGCCGCTCTTCTCCAGACGCAACAACTGGTTTCGGTTTCCCTCAATCAGGATACCGTAAGGCAGCACATGCTCCACCGCACACCCTTCCTCACGGGCCACAGCAATGATGCCGTTCGTATCTTCCCCTACCAAATTACTGACAATGGCTTTGCGATTCATCCTAAACCCTCCGGGTTAATATCAGAATTTTCTGACTTTGGTAGCTAATCTTAAACATGTTTTTCTAATCTAACCGTTCACCCCTAGTCTATCATAAGGGCAACATTTCTTCTACTCTAAGATGTCCGGATTATCCCCCACTACCTGCATTACTTCTGTTCTGCTCACCGCATTAATTTCATAACACTTTAAACATAAGACAAAAGCTGATTCAAGAATTTCATCAGCGAGGATTCTCCTGGCGGCCTTGCACTTGGGACAAGCAATAAGATACGAGATACTCCGCAAAGCAGCACCTCCAAAACATCAGTCTGCTAATAATATCTTTCCTAACTTATATGCCGGGTTAAGAGTTAAAACAACCATAGGATTATTTTGGCAGCAGGCAGCAAAAAAGGGCCGCCTCAAGGCAGCCCTTTTATTTTTGCATTTTCTAATTTAACAATTTAGAAGCGGCCGATAATCACGTCTGCTTCACTGATAATCCCTGCTTCCACCAGCGCTCTCTGATAGGAGGTGGATTCGCGGGAAAGACGAACAGTTGCACCGGAAATTCCATCAATGGAATCCTGCACAGTGCGTGTAGCACCGGACTCTGTATCAAGACCAAACTGATTGTCTTCATCAATATTGGCGGAATAGCGCTCAACGGACCAGTCAATTAAGGAAGTATACTCAGTTGCATCCTGGCCAATCAGGTATTCGGCAATAGCATTGAAGTTACCGTCCCAGCCGCCCAGGCCATAACGTCCGTACACGGCATCCATTTCCTGAGGTACACCGTCAACAAATTCTACGCCTAAAGCTTCCAGCAGTTCCTGTACTGTGGAGGAGTCGGAGATTCCTGCCATTGTACCTTCATCGGTTAAGACGTGAGACCAGGGAGAAACATCAAACAGAGTGTTATCAGCAAGATCATCCCAGTTATCTGGTCTTATTAGTCCGGAACCGGAAGTCCGGGTAGTGGGAACGGCCAGTCCACTGCCGATTGTCAGTTCACCCACGGTGCGGTCAAAATCGAAATCAGCAGGGAATTTCATTTCATGCATGTAACGGAGAACGGGATCTACAATGGCAGCAGCTACAGTTCCGTCCGAATCTACAGCAGCAGTATATAAAGACATCATATCCACGGTGTAAACAGTGAACATGGAATCTCCCTGTTCGTAGTCTTCACCCGGTACTGCAGGAGTAGGATCTACGGAGAAATCCACATCAACATAGGCCTGACCGCTTTGACGGGTTGTCCAGTAACCGTCTACCTGAACGAAAAAGCGCATTTTAGCATCTTGGATGATACCGTCTTCATCGAGCTCCAAAATTGTCTCAATATAGCGGTCTGCTTCTTCCAGTGTGGTACCACCGGCCTCACCACGCCATGAGTACCCCACATAGCGACCTTCCAGGGAACCGGGTTCCGCATCCGGTGTACCTTCTGTTTCCCCGCATCCGATAAGTAACACACCTGCCAACAATACAACCAGCGAAACTAATAAACCCTTCTTTAACAATTTTTGCCCCTCCTTGATGTTATGGTTTAAGTTTCATGAAGCTTCAAACAATGCCGGCTGACTATCCCCCCTTTGGAGTTTGTTACAACATTCCTTAGCATAAGCCCAACAACGTCGTTGTAGAGAATTATACCACGCAATACCCCACAAAACCTCTCTGCAAATCATGGTTTACGAAACTGTTCAGATTTTTCAATTTACTGCCATTTTTCCTTATTTGTAAGCCTCATCAGCAAAGCCTATATAAAATAATGCTTCCTAGGCTAAAAGAGCTCCAAAATATGTCCCAGGATAAAATTCACAGTACTTTTGTCCCGCACTTTCACAACCATCTTCCTGCTACCAATATAAAGTAAAAGAACAGCGCGCATATCAGTACTGCTTACCTTAGCAGCTTCGCTATCTGCGTTATAATTCCTTACAAGAAAGGCGCGCTCTTTCGGTTTCCTCAGCGCGCTCTTTTCAGTACTGCTCACATTAGCAGCTTCGCTATCTGCGAAGCGTTATAATTTCTAGCAGTACAAAAAAGAACCGTCGCAAAGGACGGTCCTCTAGAGTTAAGCATCCCTAAACTGTGTGTCGGAGGGCAGCAGTTCCTCTTCACACTGCTTCATTAACCGCATAATTGCGATGGTTAAAGCAATGGATGCGATTAATAGCCCAATTATCATTAAAATTGCCAGTGGAGGGACAAAGATTAACACAAACAGAAGTATATATGCCAGATTCAGCCACAAAAATTGGTTCCACCTCTGTTCGGCTTCTGCTGCTATTGCAGTCTTATTACGCTGCTCTGCCATCTCTTTGATCCCCATAAAGATATTATAGGCCAGCAATAGGGTTAACACCAAAGAAGCAATGGAAATCAATACTCCCATTGGGCCTAAAAAACCGAAATTAATTCCAGCTTGCTCTACCGGCGGTTCATAAATACTAAAGATAGACAGAAGAATCATGGGGAGGGTATATTTTTGTGCAGTTTGGAAATAATCGCTCTCTGACAGCAGCTTACCCACCCCGTCAGCTATGAGGATAAAACCCACAATATCAGGAATGATGTCCAACCCCTGAATGCGAAAACTAATGAGAATGAAAAAAAATCCCCAGTAAAACTTACTGAAACCTTCTTTAATCATAAAACACCTCCCTGCCTCATTTATAATACCATTATATTATTCTATTTTAGAAACCGAATTCCTACACCGAATAATTTAACTTATAGGCCGCAAGGTTACAATAACAATTTCCGGATTGGTCTTTAATCGGATATTAAACACAGTTTCTCCAATGCCGCTGTTTACAATCATGGTTGTTTTTCCTTCCATATACTCCCCGTACACATATCGGGGAAACAGACCCTGTCCGGAAATAAACAATACCCCTAAAAAGGGTAAGCGAATCTGGCCTCCGTGGGTATGGCCGACCAATACCAAATCGATTTCCTGCTTCACCGCCTGTTCAAATATGGTAGGTGAATGAGCCAGAAGTACCCTGGGTGAACCATCGATAACCTCGCTTAGGGCGTTTGCCAACTTATCCCGATCTTCGTGCGGATCATTAACCCCCACCAACCAGATATGCTGCCCCCCATATTGAAACTTTAGCGCCCTGTTCTCCAATCGGGTTACTTCCAATTCATCCAGTTTCGTTCTGAATTCAATCCCTGTTTTAACCTCATGATTTCCGGGAACAAAGAATACCGGTTTGTCCCCCAACAGTTCAATAAACTTAGTAGCAGGCTCCAAACTCCTGTTTCTCATATCCACAATATCTCCGGTAACAGCTACTAAATCATATTCCTCTTTGTCTAAAAGTTCTGCTAAGCCTTTTTGTTTATCACCATATTTCTTACTGTGCAAATCGGTAACATGAAGAATGCGCAAACCATCAAAAGCAGGCGGCAATTCCTCAATTGCCACCTCATAGTGCTTAACAGTCACTACATGGGCTTTGGTAACCATGGTAATCAACAATATGGCTAGTCCCAGGCCGAAAAACAACATTACCAGGCGCTTTCTGCTCATAAGCAAACCCCTCTGCATTCAGTCACTATTATTTTAAACTGGCGCAGCACACTTATCCATTTTCCACAGAAAAAAGGCCCGGGGTCCGGGCCTGTAGTTTTTTCTATTTTACAGAGGTTTGCATCAGAGTCTCATGGCAGAGCTGGATTGTGTTTTAATCATCGTCACTGTTTTTGCCAAGGGGCGGGAACAAATGACGCAGCTCTACCGGCAGGGGAAAGGCCAGCATATTACCCGACTGCTGGGCAATCTCCGGCAAAGAGCGCAGCAGCCGGACATAAAAACCGCCTTCCTGGGAGTTTAGGATTTTTGCGGCCTCGGCAATCTTTTCCGCCGCTTCTTTTTCACCTAAAGCCTGAACAACCACGGCGCGTCGCTCCCTTTCCGCCGTTGCCTGACGGGAAATGGCACGCTGGAGGCCTTCGGGAATAATTACATCCTTAATTTCCACTGCCGTCACCTTAATTCCCCAAACATCGGTGGCATCGTCCAGGATTTTCTGGATTTGCTGGTTTAGTTTATCACGTTCAGAAAGAAGTTCATCCAAATCGGCCTGACCCGCCACGCTGCGCAAGGTGGTCTGTGCCAACTGTGCCGTAGCCACAGTATATTCCTCTACGTTGTTTACCGACCGGTTGGGATCAATAACCCGATAATAAACCACGGCATTTACACTGGTGGTGACATTATCTTTGGTTATCACCTCCTGTGTTGGCACATCCAGAGTTACAATACGTAAAGAAACACGAACCACCCGATCCACTATGGGAATAATGAGAACCAAGCCGGGACCTTTTTCCCCGATCAGCCTGCCCAGCCGAAAAACTACCAACCGCTCATACTCGCGCACCACATTAATGGCCGAGCCCAAAAAGGAAACCAATACAACGATAACCGGAATCAAAAAGAAACTGACATCAAACTCCATACAAACAACCTCCTTTTATTGCGCCTGGTCGTCTCCTTTCCCGTCAATCACCGGAGTTGCCACCAAAACAAGACTCTCTTTCCGCTCTACATCCACCTCGGTTCCCACCGGAATAGAAGACCCATCCAAAGAACGAGCCTTCCACAGCTCTCCTCTGGATTTTACCATCCCGTATGGTGACAACTCCTCTACCACCACGCCGCGGCGAGGGGCGTCAAAGTATTGGCTGCCGTGGCGCCAACGCTTGCGACTTACCATTACTCTATAGGCAACTAACAAAGAGATGATGGTCAAACTTACAACCGCTCCAAATACCATGACGATAAAGGAGCCGTACCACTCCGGGGCCATCAACGGTTCAACGGGCAATAAAACCGCTCCCGCCAGAAGCGAGATACCCCCACCTATACCAAATACACCAAAACCGGAGGTGAATATTTCTGCAATTATTAGTCCTGCTCCCAACAAAAGCAGAATAATTCCGGTGGTATTGGTGTCAAATAACCCTATTCCATAAATACCCATTATCAGCAAAATAGCTCCCAATACCTCCGGAACAAAAGTACCCGGCGCACTAATGCCCAGATAGATACCCATAACTCCAAACATCAACACTAAAAAAGATATCTGAGGGTCACTGAGCCAGTTCTGCAACCTTTCCCGCAGGTTCATTTCCTGCTCTTCAAGCTGCGGATCAGCTGTATTTAATGTGTAAGAGCGCCCCTGCTTCTCCACGACTAAACCATCCACCTGGGCCAATAAATCTTCCAGGTTATTAGCCAGATAATCAGTAACCCCAAGCTCCAAAGCTTCCGCCGCACTAAGGGTGAGATTTTCCGTCACAAAACGCTCGGCTACATCTGCCGGGCGCCCCTGAACTTCTGCCATACTGCGCAGATGCTGAGCCAGAAACTGCGTTGTTTTATCATCTGCCACTTCAGTGCCCTCCATGGATATGGCCACAGGTTGGGCCGCTCCCACCGATGTTCCCGGCGCCATGGCGGCAATATCTGCAGACAGGGTAATAAACGCTCCAGCCGAAGCGGCAATGGCTCCTGACGGTGCTACCAAAACCGCCGTTGGTAATTCTGCATTAAGAAATAACTCGTTAATCTTCATGGTAGCATCAACCAGACCTCCGGGCGTATTCATAACCAGGACAAATAACTGGGCCCCATTTTCCTCCGCACTCTCCACCTGACGCTGCAGAAAATTAAACTGTCCGGCGGTAATGGTCCCGTCAAGGTTAACTACCCAGACAGGCCTGTCAGCGGCAGCGTCGATCCGGGAAGTGAACATGCCACTGAAATGCATTGTAATTATCGCAATGATTACAAATACCTTGCAAATAAAAAAAGTTTTGTTTTTCAGCAATAACCACCCTCCCTCCCGCTTCTGTTGTAAATGAATATGCCTCCTTTTCCTTATTTATAATATATTGTTAATGAGAATTCTTTAACAGAGTCTTTAATCTTCTGAAGTGCAATAAAGGCGCGCTCTTTTCAGCACTGCTCACATTAGAAGCTTCGCTATCTGCGAAGCGTTATAAATTTCCTATCAGTGCAAATAAGCCTTGCTGAATTTTGTTCAGCAAGGCTTTGCTTATTGTGAATCGCTCTGCAGAGACTCCAAGCGCATCAACCAACGGACTATTCTTGCGGCCCCTGCCGGATAATGCGGGGATGGGGCGAGTACCTGTCCGTTGATATTTTTTCCTCACTTTTTAATTCATCGCCCAGATAGACTCTTTTCCAGACATCTGCCAGATAACCGGGATGACCCTCAATTATTTCCTCTTCACCGGGATTTAAGTCTGCTGCATATTGGTACTTTACCGGAGGAGGAAAGGTATCTAACACTTCAGAGGAAATTTCAACCGTTTCTGCAAGGGGACGACCGAACAACCGGAAAGTCAGGCTGTCTTTCTCCAACTGGGATGTAATTAAAACATAATGATCCCTGTTATTGCGAAACTTGAAATCCAGCACAGGATAAGAAATGGTTGCATCCCTGCCCGGGTCAATGTAAAGTACTGTCAAATGGTGGTTATGCCGTTCCACAATATCCAGGTTCGCCAGCAGGGCGGTGTTATAGAGAGTTGTTGAAACCTGGCAAATGCCTCCCCCTATACCTTCGCTAAGTTTGCCGCCCACAATTACCGGAGCTTTTTTATACCCTTTTTCTGCCACAGTATCGCCAATCACCCGATTAACAGAAAGCACCTCACCGGGCGCCAGAAAATAATTGTTTAACTGGGCAGAGGCCAGTTGGAGATTATGGACACGGTTAACCACTGAAGGGTCAAACTTTGTAGTATAAGAAGACATCAAACCTTCAATTCCCTTTTCTTCATATGTGGCCATGGTGATTTCAGGGGAAATTATTTCGGCATATGGCACTCTGATTTCCAATGGAAGGTCGGGACGGGCCAGATTAGCCAGTACTAATTGTTTAACCTCCCGGGAGTCATATACATACCCATATTTTTCAGCAACCAGCTTTGCCTGGGAACCATCAATGTCAAAATAGGCATTTTCAGCTTCCCGGCTGAAATATGAACTGATAAAATCAGTACTGTGAGAAAACAGATTGGAGTTTACGTTATACCGGAAGGGTATGAATAACCCTTCTTTATTTATGGATAAGCGGTGCTTAAAGGTCCAGGGCCAGGATTTGGGACGACCTTGCCAGTACCCGGTTTCCAGCACTTCCTTTTCATCTAACTCTATTCCCATAGCGCTTAAAGAAAAAGTAATCGATTTGCCCTCAGGGCCATAAAAGGTAATTTGAGCATCCTCCAACAGCTTTTCTGCTTGCTGAAAAGTGCTTCCCCCCAGATGCAAATCCTTAAAGTAGATTCCCGGATAAAGCCGGTTTAAATAGTACAAATAATCGCCCGCAGCAACCAGGGCTACAAACACGAACAAACAGCAAAGTATCCCCATGATGGACTTCTTTTTTTTGCAAAAGCGCATTATCATCACCAAAACATTATATTACGCCGGCAGGCTTTTTTATACCGAGTTAAGCTTAGTCAGTTGGTAAAGCTGCTAAAGAAACCGGTATCAAAAGGGCGCGTAGAGAAAATCCAATAAGCGCGCTTTTATATGTCATATACCTGATATCCCCAACATACTCAAAAGTAGAAGCCAAACAGACATAAAAACACGATAAGGAGTAACTTATGCCTTTATACCGTGGTTGGAAGGTGGCTTTGGCGGGAGCCGGAATTAACTTTCTGGTGGGTATAAATTATACCTGGAGCATCTTTGCCACAAGCCTGGTGAAGCAGGAGGGCTGGACTTATTATCAGGCCGCTCTTCCGTACTCCCTGTTCTTATTTTGCTATGCCTTTTTTATGGTGTTTACCGGCTGGGCGCAGGATTATCTAGGCCCCAGGCCCGTTATCAGTATCGGCAGCATTTTTGCCGGGAGCGCTTTTATAAGTTGTGCTTATTTGCTAAACTATCCTTTTAAAGCAGCAGTTTCCTTGGGATTATTACTGGGGATAGGCCTGGCCTGTTGTTTTGCATCAACTACGCCCGCTGCCATGAAATGGTTTTCCTCTGAGAAAAAAGGAATGATTACCGGTCTGGTAGTCACCAGCACCGGCTTGGCTGCCATGTTTATGTCGCCTTTAATTAAGGTTCTGCTACAAAGAGGCACTGCTGAGGCCTTGATCATTAGCGGACTGGCGCTTACATGCGGCATTTTTCTGCTGGCCCAGTTCATAGAAAACCCACCCTACAGAATTAAGGATCTGAGAGAGTGGGCCGCTGCCAAAAAACCGTCCTCTGCATTGGGCGATTCCCGGCTCTATTGTTTTTGGCTGATGTTCTTTTTAACCACGGGAACAGGAGTAACCTTTGCCGCCCATCTGGATAACATCATGCGTATCCAGACAGCATACGACAAAGGTTATATTGCCGTTGCCATATTTGCCTTTTGTAATGCTGCCGGCCGTATTATGGGCGGACTGCTGTCCGACCGGGTCGGCCGCAGCACTGCCATGACCATTGTTTTCAGTAATATCGCGCTGATGCTGGTTATTGTCATGGCCGTTCGTTCACCGATTTTCTTAATGGTTGCGGTGGCCGCTCTGGCTCTGTCTTATGGCAGCCTGTTTAGCATCTTCCCGTCTGCCGTGGTCAGCATCTTCGGTGAAGCAAATTTCGGCAGAAACTACGGACTGGTTTTTACAGCACTAGGCGCTGCCGGGCTCTTTCCCTACCTGGGCGGTCTCCTCTTTGAACTGCAGGGACACTATCTTTATACCTACTCCCTGCTTTTAGGCACAACTCTTATCGCCACGCTACTATCGATAAAACTAAGAAACTCTTATTAAACCTGGCTGTAATTTTCAAGGATATAAAACAATTTTACCGCACTGACCTGTTTGAATCAGCTGAAAAGCTGCCTCATAATCTTTCATCTTCATCCTGTGGGTTATCACCGGCTCCACACTCAAGTAACTACTTAACAACTCCGCAGTTTTATACCAGGTTTTAAAGATCTCCCTGCCGGTAATCCCCGTTATGGTAACTCCTTTAAATATTACTTCGTTTGCCAGATCCAAGAGCACTCTGTCCTTATATATTCCCAGCAGAACCACCTGGCCACCGTTGTTTACTGTTTTCAAACTGTCCTGCAGGCATCGCTCATCTCCACTGGCTTCAATAACAACGTTTACCCCACAACCTCTGGTCTTTATCTGCACCTCTTCCACCATGTTTTCTCTTAAAGGGTTAATAGTAGCCGTTGCTCCCATATCTTCTGCTATTTTCAGGCGGTAATCATTGATATCCACAGCATAAATTTTGGCAGCGCCCAGTGCTTTAGCAACACCGACGGTTAGGAGGCCGATGGCTCCGCAGCCCGTTACCAGAATTTTTTTTCCTGTTATTTCAGCAGCACATGTGGCCATCACTGCATTGCCGATGGGGTCCTGTAAGCAGGCCACTTCTGGTAAAACATCTTCATCGTTTCTCCATAAGTTATACTCCGGCACACGGACATATTCGGCAAAACAACCGTTAAAATCCACCCCCAAAATAGTATAATCCCGACAGATATGTCCCTGACCAGTTCTGCACTGATAACAGTGCCCGCAGGTTTGATGGCATTCCAGACTGACATAATCTCCTTCCTGCCAGTACTTAACCGCTTCCCCTGTCTGAACAATGTAACCCGACATCTCATGCCCGATAATCACCGGAGGCTTGATTCTCCCGGCAGCCCAACCATCCCAGTTATAGATATGCACATCGGTCCCGCAGATTGAGGCTGCTTTTACCTTCACCAGGACATCATGCGGCCCTAGTTCGGGAATGTCAACATCTTTCATTACCACTCCTGGACCTGCCTTATCTTTTACCAGCGCTTTCATTGTTTGTTTCAATACCATTTCCCCTCTGCCAGTTATGTCTAATTCAGTTTATTCTATAACTGTTATAGTGTGAATTTTTACTACATGACAATGTACTATCTGCGCATATACTGGTAAAAGCATTAAAGGACAGATTAAGATAACGCTATGCTAAATACAAATACTATTACTCAAAAATAATACACTACAAAAGCCTATGACCAGACAATTTGTCTGGTCATAATATATCAAAAACCATATACTCACATCCATCAGGCAAAATATGCATTATGAGGCTAATTCTAATAAATAATAAACTAAAGAGTCTTCAAAAGGAGTAAATATGAAAGACGGATATGTTATTAATGACCGGCTTATCCTGGCAGCCTTTTCAGGGACAGTTGCCGCCATAGCAGCAAACCTCTTTCTGTACCTGATTAACTTGTTTTTGCCTGGTGATACAGTAAACATGCCTCAACTAACTCTGGAAATCTTTCTGAATATCGGCGCTTACACAACTTTGCAAATAATTTTAGGATTTGTCTGGAGTCTTGTAGTCGGTGGCACCTATGCCTTTATTTATATCCTAATTCTTGATTGGACAGGCTGGAAAAATGCATGGCTTAAAGCTTTAATAGTGGTGAGCGGACTCTGGGTATTTATGGCCGGATTTATCATGAAGCTTCTCAACCTGGCCGAAGCCACCCGTAATGAACCCCTGTCCATAGCAGCATTTTATATTGCTCACTTGTTTTTTGCTCTCCTAATGTCCTATCTGGTTCAAAAATTCGGAGAACCCACCAGTGACTAAATTTGACTCATCCAAAAAACCGGCCAAAATGGCCGGTTTAGTATTGTCTGACCTGTACCCGAATTGCTGGACACACATGAGTTAGGTATAATAACCATGTGGAGGAGATAAAAATGCCAAGCAATGCAAACCGGTACAGTGAAGAATTTAAGAAGGATGCCATCAAACTAGTCCAGGAAGGTGGCAGGCCTGTTAATAGTGTCGCAAACGACCTTGGAATAAACGCTCAGACATTACGGAATTGGCTTAAAGAAGAGAAAAAGCGGCAGAACCCTGAGAGTGCGAGGATTCTTGAACTCGAGGCTCAGCTAAAGGCGGAAAAGCGCAGAAACAATGAGCTCGAGGAGGCCGTCGATATTTTAAAAAAGGCTACAGCACTCTTCGTGAAAGACAACCGGAAACAGTAATTTACAAACACATCAATGAACTAAGCTCCCAGTTCCCGGTTGAGAAGATGTGCAAATACCTTGAGGTAACACGGAGCAACTTTTATAATTGGAAAAACAGGGGTCCCAGTAAACGGGCTCTTGAGAACGAAAAGATACTTGAGATTGCGAAGAAAAGTTATGCTGAGTGCCATGGTATCTGCGGCTTAGATAAAATGCTGGAGGACGTACGAGAACACTTTCCTAAGTGCAGCCGTAACAGGCTTTATGGCATCCAGAAACGAAATGGATTGTACTCCAAGCGCAAACGGAAGTTTAAAGCTACCACAGACTCAAAACCATCAGCTTCCGGTAGCAGGAGAATCTTTTAAACCAGAACTTTAAAGCTGACAAGCCTGGAGCCGTATGGGTTACCGATATAAGCTATGTAAACACATTGAAGGCTGGGTTATACCTGGGCCACCGTTAAAGATATATGTACAAAAGACATTGGTTGGCTGGGCAACGGCTGACA
>NZ_ACJM01000019.1 GCF_000174415.1 Dethiobacter alkaliphilus AHT 1 | reverse complement strand
GCTTTTAATCCTGGCCGGAGCAGGCAGCGGCAAGACAAGGGTTATAACCCATCGCATTGCCCACTTGATTCAGCAAAGACTGGCGGCGCCGTGGGAGATTTTGGCGCTCACCTTTACCAATAAAGCGGCGGAGGAGTTGCGGGGCCGAATTGAGGAGCTGGTGGGGACTGCTCCCGGTATATGGGCTTCCACATTTCACGCCGCCTCAGCCCGCATTCTGCGGGAGCATGCCGACCGCTTAGGGTACACATCTTCTTTTGTAATTTATGATTCGGCGGATCAGCTGACGGTGATAAAAAACGTGATGAAGAATCTTAATCTGGATGACGACACCCGTTTTAAGCCGCGCGGCGTGCTTTCTGCCATCAGTCGGGCCAAAAATGAGATGATGGACGTGGACACCTATGACGAAGCGGCGGATAATTTCTATAGTCGTACCGTGGCTAAGGTTTTTCGCTCCTATCAGGAACGGCTGCGGTTAAACAATGCCTTGGATTTTGATGACATGCTGCTTTTGGTGGTGAAACTGCTGCGGGAGCATCCGGAAGTCCTGAAAGCATACCAGGAAAAATTCCGCTATATTCTGGTGGACGAGTATCAGGATACAAACCGGGTCCAGTATGAAATAGTGCGCCTGTTGGGAGGTGTGCACCGCAATCTGTGCGTGGTGGGAGACGACGACCAGTCCATCTATCAGTTCCGCGGCGCAGATATCCGCAACATCCTGGACTTTGAGCGGGACTGGCCGGAAGCGGAAGTGGTGAAGCTGGAGGAAAATTACCGCTCCAGCGGTAACATCCTGGAGGCGGCCTGGCATGTGGTAAAGCATAATGCGGGGCGCAAAGATAAAAAGTTATGGACCAGCCAGGAAGCGGGAGACCCTATTCAGGTTTACACCGCCCAGGATGAGCAGCAGGAAGCGCGCTATATTGCCGGGGAAATAAGAAAGCTCTCGGCAACGTATGACCAGTTTGCCGTTTTGTACCGCACCAATGCCCAGTCCCGGGCCATTGAAGATGCGCTAATCCGGGAAAATATATCTTATCAGATGGTGGGAGGAGTGCGTTTCTGGGAGCGCAAGGAAGTAAAGGACATCCTGGCTTATCTGCGTGTGTTGGACAACCCCGCCGACGGTATCAGCCTGCTGAGGGTGATTAACGTACCGCGCCGGGGCATTGGCGCCACTTCCGTGGAAAAGTTAAATAATATGGCCTCAGAGCGGGGCATTACTTTCTATGAAGCGCTGCGGCTGGCCGATGAGGCCGGACTGGGCTCGGCGCCGCTGAAAAAAGTTAAAAGTTTCGCCGCTTTGCTTGAGAATCTGCAGCAAATGCGGGAATACTTAAGCGTAGATGAACTGACGGAGCAGGTAATGATAAAAAGCGGTTACCTGGACGAGCTGCGTGCTGAAGGAACAGACCAGGCACAAAGCCGGGAAGAGAACCTGCTGGAATTTCTCACGGTGGCGCAGGACTTTGTCAAGGAAAGTGAAGATAAGTCTCTCACCGCCTTTTTGACCCAACTGTCCCTGGTAAGTGATTTGGATACACTGGAGGATGACGGCGGGCCCCGTGTAGTGCTGATGACCATGCACGCAGCCAAAGGGCTGGAATTTCCCGTGGTTTTTGTGGCCGGCATGGAGGAGGGGATTTTCCCCCATATGCGCTCCTTTGATACCGCCGATGGTATTGAGGAGGAAAGGCGCCTTTGTTATGTGGGTATTACCCGGGCAGAGAAACGCCTGTATCTGACCAGTGCTATGAACCGCAATCTTTTTGGGCGGCGGATGCATAACATGCCCTCCCGCTTCCTGCGTGAGCTTCCCGACGCCGTATTTGATAAGGAAGCGGCCGAAGCATCGAAGGCGGCAGCTTCGGCACCTACATCGGCACCTGCTGCATCGCTTCCGCCGGGAGGCGCAGGGGATTTGGCTGTGGGTGACCGGGTGGAGCACAGTAAATGGGGCGCGGGGGAAGTAAAAGCGGTGGATACCCTAAGTGACGGCGATACCGTAGTGACCATCATGTTTACAACTCTGGGTTTAAAGAAAGTCATTGCCAAGTATGCTCCCCTGCGTAAAGTGTAAAGTGAGGTGCTGTTATGGACAGGCAGCAAGCATTGGAAACGGTAGAAAAACTACGCCAGGAAATAGACGACCATAACTATCGCTACCATGTACTTGATGAACCGCAAATAAGTGACGCAGAATTCGATGATTTGATGCAAAAACTGGAAGCCATGGAGGCACAATTCCCTGATTTGGTCACGCCTGACTCCCCTACTCAGCGGGTAGGCGGGAAGCCGCTGGAGGGATTTGAGCAAATAACCCACCGTGTCCCCATGTTATCCCTGAGCAACGCCCTGAACATTGAAGATCTCCGGGATTTTGTGCGCCGCGCCATCCGGCTGGTGCCGGAAGCGGAGCTGGAGTTTGTGGTGGAGCTGAAGGTGGACGGACTGGCGGTGTCTCTCCAGTATGAAGAGGGCCGTTTTGTCCGGGGAGCAACCCGCGGTGACGGCGAAGTGGGAGAAGATATCACCCATAATCTGCGCACAGTGCAAAGTATTCCGCTGCGCTTGCGCAAACCGCTGACTCTGGAAGTGCGCGGAGAAGTTTATATGCCCCGTTCTTCTTTTCTTAAATTAAATGAAGAGCGCCAGGCACAGGGCCAGCCGCTGTTTGCCAACCCGCGTAATGCGGCGGCGGGCAGCCTGCGGCAGTTGGATCCTAAAGTGGCCGCAGAGCGTAACCTGGATATGGTTTCCTACGGTTTGGGCTACTCCTCCGATGTAACCCCGTCCTCCCATTACGATGCGCTGATGACTCTAAAAGAGCTGGGCATGCGTATCAATCCCCATGTTGTTGTGCTGCGTGAGTTGGAGGATGTGGTCTCCTACTGTGAAAGCTGGCGGGAAAAACGCTATGAACTACCCTTTGATATTGACGGTCTAGTGATAAAAATCAACGACCGCTCCCTGCAGGAAGAGCTGGGCACCACCGCTAAAAGCCCCCGCTGGGCCATAGCTTATAAGTTTCCTGCCGAACAGGCCGTAACCCGGGTGAAGGCCATCACCGTGCAGGTGGGACGCATCGGGACCCTGACGCCCTTAGCGGAGCTGGAGCCGGTAACCCTGGCGGGAACGGTGGTAAAGCGGGCCAGCTTACATAATGAAGATATTCTGCGGGAAAAAGATGTGCGCGTAGGTGATCACGTTATCGTACAAAAAGCCGGGGATATTATCCCCGAAGTGGTGGAAGTGGTAAAAAGTAAACGCACCGGTGCCGAAGAGCCCTTTGAGATGCCCAAGCATTGTCCGGCCTGCGGTTCTGATGCCACCCGCCTGCCCGGTGAAGTGGCGCTGCGCTGCTTTAATCCGGTCTGTCCTGCACAGGTAATGGAGCGCATCACACATTTTGCTTCCCGCAGTGCCATGGATATTGAGGGAATGGGCCCCGCCGTTGTTTTACAGCTGTTGGATGCCGGCTTAATTGCGGATGTGGCCGACATTTACAGTCTCCCTGATAAAAAAGAAGCGCTGCTTTCCCTGGAGCGCATGGGGGAAAAGTCGGTGGAAAACCTGCTGGCGGCCATTGAAAAAAGTAAAAAACAGCCTTTATGGCGTCTGTTATATGGCCTGGGTATCCGCTTTGTGGGAGACCGGACCGCCAGGCTGCTGGTGGAGCATTTTAACAGTATGGAAAAGTTAATGGCGGCCTCCGCTGAAGAATTGGAAGCGGTTGATGAGGTGGGCCCGAAAATTGCCCAGAGCGTAACCGAGTTTTTTTCCCTGCCGGAATCCGGGGAGCTGATAGAAAGGCTGCGGGCAGCGGGGCTTAAACTTAAAGAAGAGGAAGCAGAGGCAAAAGATTTGCCCCTGCAGGGAAAAACCTTTGTTTTAACCGGTACTTTGCCTACCTACAGCCGGGATGAGGCTGCAGAACTTATTGAAGATGCAGGAGGCCGGGTAACAGGCAGTGTAAGCAAAAAGACTGATTATGTAGTGGCGGGTGAAAAAGCCGGCAGTAAGCTGGAGAAAGCAGAAAAGCTGGCAGTTACCATCCTTGATGAAGAAGGACTGCAAAGTTTATTAAACATAGAATAAATTAACTTCGCTGGCGGAAACTGGCAGGTTAAAGGAAGAATAAACGCGAAATAAGGACACAAAGAATGTGTCCTTATTTCTATAGTTAAGGGAGGTTAAAGCTTTGAGATTCAAGGGAATTATTATTGTTGCTATTTATCTTGTCCTGAGTCTGGTTATTCTTTCTAATATCCCGCCGGTACAGCAGTTGGGTACAACAATCCGGCTCATCATCTTTCATGGGATGCTGAGCATGGCGGGGCTGTACACCAATTATGCCGCAGGGATCTTAGGGGGATTGTTCCTGCTTACCCGGCGGGAAGCCTGGGGGCGTTGGAGTGAAAGGCTGGGCTTGTACTTTGTTGTGATTTGGATTATTGGCACAGCACTTTCCTTTGTTTCCATGCAGGTAGCGTGGGGCGGCATTGTTTATGAGCCGCTGACCGTTGCTGCTTTGACCATGGTGGTGCTGGGACTGGGTAAGGAATATCTGGTACGCAGCAACAACGGAACCCTCAGGACTTTTGCCATAGCCAACGCGGTATTTGCCGCTGCAGTGGTTGTATTGCGTATTACCCTCTCTTATGTCCAGAGCATGGGGGTTGTCCTGCATCCGGATAATCCCATCGGCACCTCCGATTCGGTAATTATCCGCCTGCTACCCATGCTGCTGCTTGTGGTAACACTGTTGGCCATATTTGAATTTGCCCGTTGGCAGCTAAAGCAGCGCGTCAATTAAGGTGCGGCAAAAAGCCGGTAAGTCTTTTGGTTGACGGGAAGTTATCACATTACCGTCCTGCACCACTTCTTCGTCCACATAGTCGGCGCCCGCATTTACCACATCGTCACGGATGGAGAAGAAACAGGTGGCCCTGCGTCCCTTTAATGCGCCTGCGGAGGCCAGCATCCAGGGGCCGTGACAAATAGCTGCCACCGGTTTGTTTTCCTCATAAAGCTTTTTCACCAACTCCACCATATCCGGGGAGCGGCGCATCTTGTCCGGCGAGAAACCACCGGGAATTACCAGTGCATCATATTGGCTGCCCAAAGCATTTTGTGCAGAAATTGTGGCTTTAGCCGGCTGACCGTGTTTGCTTTGATATGTTTTAATTTCCGGTGCCACCGTTTCCACTTCAGCCCCTTCTTCAGACAGACGAAAATAGGGATACCAGTATTCATTGTCTTCGTATAAGTCTTCTACCAACAGGGCGATACGTTTTCCCTGTAAGCGCATTATAAACACCTGCCTTTTCTGGTCTCAGTGTCACTTTATCAGAGGAAAACCTCTATATCATTAACATAGAGTTAATTCTGACTTACTAAACCGGCAATTTTGCCGGTTTTTTCTTTTCTATTATTGGCATACTATAAGAAATTAACTATAGGAGGCCAAAAAAGTATGAGCCGAATTGTTTTTATTGTTATAGCGCTGGTACTGGTGGCGGCAATAGGATTGTGGGTACGGGCCGGCATCGAACCGGACGAACCCGGCCAGGCAGGCCCGCCTACGCCGCACGCCACAGACGGACCATATGAGAACTGCCTGGGCTGCCATGGCGATATTACCGGTTCGCACGATGCCATGTTTGGTGAAGGAGAGTACGATGACTGCCTGAGCTGTCATCCGCCGCAGTAAAGATAACGGAAATCCGTTATCTTTTTTTTACTGCTAAATTATAACGCTTCGCAGATAGCGAAGCTGCTAATGTAAGCAGTACTGAAAAGCGCGCGCTGAGGAAATTGAAAGAGCGCACCTTTCTTGTGCTGTAGGGCAAGTGCTGAAAGTTGCCGATGGATGCCGCTTATGGTATAATTTGCCCATGGTATTTGCCTTGACGAGGGGTGTAAACAATGGAATTTGCAGACGGTAACCGCTGTTTTGTCTGCGGGATGGACAATCCCCACGGCCTGAGGTTAACATTTCAGTGGGATGGCGAAGAGTACTTTACCGAGTTTTATACCGATGAGCGGTATCAGGGTTACAATGGAGTTACCCACGGTGGAATTACAGCCACCATTCTGGACGAAGTTATGGCCAAGCACCTGACCACCCGAGGGCTGGGAGTAGTCACTGCCAGCATGGAGCTTCGCTATAGAAAGCCTGTGCCCACCGGAGTTAAAATACGTTGTGTGGCACATTTGGTGGAGCACAAACGCAATATTTTTAAAATGGGTGCCAAAGCTATTCTGCCCGATGGTGTTGTGGCGGTGGAAGCAGCGGCAAAATTCGTACAGATCGGCGATATTAAAGAGACAGGGGAGGAATAAGCATGAAAATTACCCGCGAAGCGGTGGACCATGTGGCCAATCTGGCCAGATTAGAAATAACAGATGCGGAAGCCGATGAGTTTACCATCCAGTTAAATTCTATCCTGGAGTATGCGGATAAACTAAACCGGTTAGATACCAAAGACATTACACCAACAGCGCACGTGATGCCCATGCAAAATGTTTTCCGGGAAGATGAGGTTCACACCTGCCTGCCGCGGGAGCAGGCGTTGGCCAACGCACCGGAAGAAGAAGACGGCATGTTCCGTGTACCGCCTGTAATAGAGTAAGGGGGATTTAATTTGCTGGAAAAGTTAACGGTTGCAGAAGCATTGGACAAGTTAAACAATAAAGAAATCAGTTCACGGGAACTGACAGAGGCGGTATTGTCACGAATTGATTCCGTGGAGGAAACAATCAAGGCTTATGTTACGGTTACACGGCAGGAGGCTTTGGCCAAAGCTGCCCAAATTGACGCTAAACGCTTAAACGGAGAGAAGTTGGGCCCACTGGCGGGAATTCCTGTGGCTCTTAAAGATAACATGTGCACCAACGGTATCCTAACTACCTGCTCCTCAAAAATGCTACATAATTTCCTGCCACCCTATGATGCCACGGTGACGGAACTATTGCAGGACGCTGGCACGGTGTTGGTGGGTAAAACTAATATGGATGAATTTGCCATGGGTTCATCAACGGAGAACTCTGCATTTTTTACCACCCGTAACCCCTGGGACGTAAAGAGGGTACCGGGGGGCTCCAGTGGTGGTTCCGCCGCCGCCGTAGCTGCCGGTGAAGCCACTTTTTCCCTGGGATCCGATACCGGAGGCTCCATTCGCCAACCTGCAGCATATTGTGGTGTGGTGGGCATGAAGCCCACTTACGGCCGTGTTTCCCGCTACGGCGTGGTAGCTTTTGCTTCTTCGCTGGACCAGGTGGGGCCTGTAACAAAAGACGTAAAAGACTGTGCCCTGGTGATGAACGCCATCGCCAAGTACGATCCGCGGGACACCACCTCTGCAGATGTTCCCACCCCGGATTACACCCAAGGGTTGGACGGCAATGTAAAGGGTATGAAAATCGGGGTGCCCAAGGAATACTTTGTGGAAGAAATCGACCCCGGCATTAAAGATACGGTGCGCAAAGCCATCGATGTTTTGGTTTCCCTGGGTGCGGAGGCAGAGGAAATTTCACTGCCGCACACACACTATGGTATACCGGCCTATTATCTCATTGCGCCGGCGGAAGCTTCCAGCAACCTGGCCCGTTTTGACGGAGTTCAATACGGATTCCGTGCCGAAGGTGCCGACAGCCTGATTGAAATGTATAAAAAGACCCGCAGCGAAGGATTCGGTAGCGAAGTTAAACGCCGCATCATGCTGGGGACATACTCCTTAAGCTCCGGCTACTACGATGACTATTACCTGAAGGCGCAAAAGGTCAGAACCCTGATTAAGCAGGATTTTGACGAAGCCTTTAAAAAGTATGATGTAATTATCACACCAACCACCCCCAACACCGCCTTTGTGTCCGGCACCGTTGAAGACTTACTCTCCATGTATTTAAATGATATCTGCACCATCGGTGTCAACATGTCCGGCTTGCCCGCACTGTCAGTTCCCTGCGGCTTTGCCGAAGGGTTGCCGGTGGGCATGCAATTTATCGGTAAAGCTTTTGATGAAGCTACCATTTTAAAAGCAGCTTATGCCTATGAGCAAAACCGCGGGGTAAAAATTGACTTGCCCGAGCTTTCCGGCAAAGGGGGTGCGGCCCAATGACAAATTATGAAACGGTAATCGGCCTGGAAGTCCACGTGGAACTGGCTACCAAAACAAAAATATTTTGTTCCTGCCCCACCGAGTTCGGCAAAGAGCCCAACACCCATGTTTGCCCGGTATGCCTGGGTTTTCCCGGTACCCTTCCCGTTTTAAACAAACGGGTTGTGGAATATGCCATTATGGCCGGCCTGGCTCTAAACTGTGAAATTCCCAGAATGTCCAAGTTTGACCGCAAAAATTACTTCTATCCTGATTTGGACAAGGCCTATCAGGTTTCTCAGTTCGATCAGCCGGTGGCTGTTAACGGTTATCTGGATATTGATGTGGACGGCCAGACCAAGCGCATTCGTGTAAACCGGGTCCACATTGAAGAAGATGCGGGCAAACTGGTTCATTCAGATTTCGGTGACTACTCGCTGGCCGACTATAACCGTGGCGGTGTACCCCTCATTGAAATTGTCTCCGAAGCAGATATGCGCTCCCCGGAAGAAGCAAAAGCCTATCTGGAAAAGTTAAAAAGTATTATCCAGTATACCGGCGTCTCCGATGTAAAAATGGAGGAAGGCAGCCTGCGCTGCGACGCCAACGTTTCCATTATGCCACAGGGCAGTACAGAGTTTGGCACCAGAACGGAAATCAAAAACATGAACTCTTTCCGTGCGGTTCAGCGCGGAATCGAATATGAGGTGGAGCGCCATAAGGATGTGCTGGCCACCGGCGGTAAGTTAATCCAGGAAACACGCCGCTGGGATGAGGACAAAGGTGTAACCTATTCCATGCGCTCCAAAGAAGAAGCCCACGATTACCGCTATTTCCCGGAGCCGGACCTTGTTCCTGTGGTCGTGGAAGAGCAATGGGTAGAAGAGATTCGCTCCGGTCTGCCTGAGATGCCTGATGAGCGCCGCAAGCGCTATGTGGCTGAGATGGGCCTGCCTGAATACGACGCCGGTGTGATTACCGCTTCCAAATCAATGGCCGATTTCTTTGAAGCCGCCGTTGCCGAGTATAAAGATGCCAAAGCGGTATCCAACTGGGTGATGGGTGATATCAGCAGATCTTTAAAAGCGGAGGGCCTGGAGATTCAGGACACTAAGCTTACCCCGGCCCATCTGGTAGCCATGTTAAAGCTGCAGGAAGACGGCACCATCAGCGGTAAAATCGCCAAAACCGTCTTTGAAGAAATGTTTGCCTCCGGAAAAATGCCCGCCGACATCGTCAAAGAAAAAGGCCTGGTGCAGATTACCGACGAAGGCGCCATCGCCGCCATCGTGGATCAGGTCATAGCCGACAACCCTAAACCGGTGGACGACTATAAATCCGGCAACGAAAAAGCCATCGGCTTCTTAGTGGGCCAGGTCATGAAACTCTCCAAAGGCAAAGCCAACCCCGGCCTTGCCAACAAACTACTCAAAGAAAAACTCCAGTAAATGGACAGAGGGACAGGTTTATTTGTCCACAAAATAATATGGACAGAGGGACAGGTTTATTTGTCCACAAAATAAGGCGTGCCGATTGGCACGCCTTATTTTTAGCTAGTAATTTATGCACTGGCTGCTTGGTTTGCAGAAGAGGACTGTGGCTGTCCGTCATCTGAGTTTTTATCCAGTCTGAGCAGTTTGGCGTTGATGGCAACGATGATGGTGCTTAAGGACATGGCAACGGCTCCCACCGAGGGGGAGATAATAATTCCCGCACCATAAAGGACGCCGGCTGCCAGCGGCAGGGCAACGATGTTGTAAGCCGAGGCCCAAAACAGGTTTTGCACCATTTTGCGGTAAGTGGCCTTACCGAAACGAATCAGGGTAACCACATCCTGGGGGTTGCTGTCCACCAAAATTACATCGGCGGTTTCAGCGGCCACATCGGTACCGGAGCCGATGGCTATCCCAATATCGGCTTGGGCCAGGGCTGGAGCGTCGTTGACGCCGTCCCCGGTCATGGCCACCAGTTCACCTTTTTCCTGCAGTTCTTTAACTTTAGTTTGTTTTTTATCCGGCAGAACTTCTGCTTCAAATCCGTCCAGGCCTAATTCTTCTGAAACCTTTTTAGCAGTTTCGTTATTATCGCCGGTTAGCATATGGCACTTAATACCCATCTTATGCAAAGCTTTGATGGCCTCATATGACTGGGGCCTGATTTTATCGGCTAAGCTAATGGCTCCAGCCAGTTTATCATCTATCAGCACATAAACAGTGGTTGTTGCTTCTTCTTTGGTTTCTTTCTGAAAATCGATGTCATGTTCCCGCAGGTAGCCGGGACTGACAACTTTAATGTTTTTGCCGTCAGCCATACCTTCAATACCCTTGCCTTTAAAAGAGTTGAATTCGGATACGTCGGGAATGTCCAGGTCCATGCTTTTTGCCTTTTCCACAATGCCGGTGGCAATGGGATGTTCAGACTCTTTTTCCACCGCCGCAGCCAAGCGAATCAATTCTTTTTCATCATAATCATCTTCAGTGTTAATTCCGGTAACACCAAACTTACCTTCCGTCAGCGTGCCTGTTTTATCAAAAACCACCATTGAAATATTTCTGGCTTTTTCAAACTGTGTTCTGTTGCGGATTAACAGGCCGTTGTTGGCAGAAATGGAGGTGGAGATCGATACCACCAGCGGGATGGCTAACCCCAGTGCATGGGGGCAGGCGATAACCATCACGGCCACTGCCCGTTCAATGGAGAAAGCCACTGATTCTCCGGCCAAAGTCCAGGCAATCAGGGTAAGGGTTCCACCTGTAAGCGCTACAACAGTGAGGACAAAATGTGCTTTGTCCGCCAGCCTCTGGGATCTGGACTTGGTCTTTTGCGCATCCTGTACCAGGTTCACTACCTTTGATAAATACGAATCGTCACCCACACCGGATATTTTTACCTTCACGGATCCTTCGCCATTTACCGAACCCCCGATAACATTATCGCTTTTTTTACGCTCCACCGGCTTGGATTCACCGGTAATCATGGATTCGTCCACATAACTTTTACCGTCAACTATTTCTCCGTCGGCGGGGATTTTCTCCCCGGGCTTTACCAGTACCACATCATCATCTTTTAGCTTGCTGATTTTTACTTCTTTTGTTTCTCCGTCTTCTGTTACCAGATGCGCTGTATCCGGCATAAGCTCCATCAGTTTCTCCAATGCCTGGGAGGCGCTAAGGATTGATTTCATCTCCATCCAGTGACCCAAGAGCATGATGTCAATCAGCGTTACCATTTCCCAGTACAGTACATCACCCGGGAATCCGAAAAATACGGCGGTACTGTAGACATAAGCCACGGTGGTGGCCAGGCCAATCAGGGTCATCATGCCGGGCTGCTTTTTCTTTACTTCGTCCACCAGGCCGGTTAAGAAAGGCCAGCCGCCGTAGAAATAGATGGCTGAAGCAAAGATAAAGAATACCCAGTCGTCGCCGGGAAATTCCAGAGTATATCTTAGCCAATCCTGAAACATGGGAGAAAGTGCCAGGACAGGTATGGAGAGAATAAGGGAAAACCAAAAGCGTCTGCGGAAGTCCTTAATCATCATGCGGTGGTGATCGGTTTCCGAATGTCCACTGCCATGCCCTCCATGACCCCCTGAATCGTGGTCGGCGTGTTCATCATGACCGTTTGAATCATGGTCACTGTGTTTATCATGACCGCCTGAATCATGGTCACCGTGTTCATCATGACTGCCGGACTTATTGTCATGCTCACCTGACTTATGTTCCTCATGGTTATTATCTTTTTCGTGATCTGTCTCCATGGAATGAGAGCTGCCGTTGTGCTTTTTCTCATTCATAAAATGAACCTCCTTTCATTCGTTCCTTAATCAGCTACTTCACCCTGTAGTAAAGAAAACCCTGTTACAAAAGTATTAAAGCCCGGTTTCCCGGGCTGTTAATGTTTTATTAGGATTTAGGTAGCAGTTTCCCCATGTAATACTCATCCACATACACTCCGTCAATAAACAGAGAATCCCTTTTTGTGCCTTCTATTTCATAACCCATCTTTTCATACAGGCCGATGGCTGCTTTGTTAGGCTGCATTACAATTAGCTCCAGGCGGTGAATGCCGTTATGCTGTGCCCACTCATCCAGTGTCTCCAATAAGCGGGTGCCAAGGCCCTGGCCGGTAAACTCCTGCAGTACACCCATGGTAATATAGGCGGTATGTCTGCTTTTTTCATACTCGCCACCCAGGGCACGCAGATAACCCACCAGCCTGCCGTCATTATTTTCAACAACAAAGACGGTCTGATTGTCACGGTTTAGCACAGCTCTGATTAGTTTCCGTTTCTCTGCCACCGCAGTTTCCCGCTCACCCGATTCCAATAACATAAACTGCGTTTCTTCTTCGATGGTTTTTTGCAAATCAAGAAACAATATGGCATCATCTTCACGAATTTCCCGGATGATCAACTGGCATCACCTTTCACATTTAGTCCAACAGGGAGAGCATTTTGTCAGCATCTGTAACAGGAGCCTGGCAGGAGAAGTTGCGACAGACATAAGCGGTGGCCTTTCCTTCTATACTCTGCTGCCGGCGGGTATAAGGCGCCAATTCCTCAATCTCTTTGGCCTTTTTGCCGCCTGGGTGGAGAACCACAACTTTATTGGGAACAAAGGTGCTGCATAGTTTTTGCAGCATGTCTTTGGTATCCTGGGCCTGTGCTTCCCCGGCAATAACTATTTCCAGGGACGGACCCGCCATGAAATTAATGGCTGAGAGCATCTGAGTGTACCCTTGCGGTACTTTTTCTATTTCATCAGTGAAGGCGCGGGCTATTTTCTCAGCTATTTGCTCCAGTTCGGTATTACCGGTGATTCTGCCCAAGCGCAAATTATTCATGGCCGCCACCGAATTGCCGGAAGGTACAGCCCCGTCATACAGTTCCCGGTGCCGCACCAGCACATCTTCGGCATCATCTGCGGTAAAATAGAAGCTGCCGTTATCATGGTCCCAAAAGTGTTTAATCATGGTCTTATTTAAAGAGAGCGCTTCTTTTAAGAAGTCGGTGTCAAATGTGGTTTCATAAAGCTCTATAAGCCCCCAGACAAAAAACGCATAATCATCCAGATGGGCCGGTAAAGATGCTTCATCTTCACGAAAACGTTTTAACAGCCGGCCGTCTTTTTTTAGATGGCTAAGAATAAAGCCTGCCGCTTTCTTGGCACTTTTGTTATAGTTTTCGTCGTTTAAAATCCGTCCGCCCATGGCCAGTGCCGCTATCATCAAGCCGTTCCAGTCGGTAAGAATCTTATCGTCTTTGTGAGGATGGATTCGTTTTTTTCGTACTGCGAACAACTTTTGCCGCATGGCTTCCAGTCTGTCTTTTAGCTCGTTTGGTTCCAGCGATAACTCTTGGGCCAGCTCCTGATAAGTTTTTCTCAGGTGAGGGATGTTTGCGCCTGTTTTCTTACCTGTTGTCTCATCTGTAAAATTCCCATCTTCACGAATATTATAGGCGGCGTTAAAAATAGCTGCATCTGCTTCACCCAGAATATGGACAATCTCATTTGTCTCCCACACATAAAATTTGCCTTCTTCGCCTTCACTGTCAGCATCCTCTGCAGAATAAAACCCGCCCTGCGGTGATGTCATATCCCTCAGTACATAGCCAAATATCTCCCGGGCTGTTTGGGCATAAACTTCTTTTCCAGTGGCCTGATAAGCTTCCAGATAGGTAACAGCAAGCAGCGCCTGGTCGTAGAGCATCTTTTCAAAATGAGGCAAAAGCCATTCCCTGTCCGTTGAGTAGCGATGAAAACCAAACCCGATATGGTCATATACTCCACCCCTTGCCATGGCCAGCAGAGTTTTCTCCACCATCTCCAACGCCTTGGCATTTCCACTTCGTTTCCAATAACGCAGTAAAAATGTCAGGTTGTGCGGTGAGGGGAACTTGGGCGCATAGCCAAAGCCGCCGTGATCCGGGTCAAAACGACCTTCCAGCTTGGCAAAGCCGCCCTGCAGTGCCTCTTCCCCCGGCAAATCTCCCGGTGTGACCTTGCTCATGGCCTGCAGGCTGGTCATCACACTGTCTGCCGTACTATTGATTTTATCCCTGGATGTCTTCCACAGCATTTCTATGCGCTGCGCAAGGTCTATAACACCCATTCGTCCAAAGCTGGTCTTTTTGGGAAAGTAAGTACCGGCAAAAAAAGGCCTTTTATCCGGTGACATGACAATAGTTAACGGCCAGCCACCGCTGCCGGTCATTGCCTGACACACTGCCATATAAATATTATCAATATCGGGGCGCTCTTCACGGTCCACTTTAATACATACAAAAACACGGTTTAGCTCACGGGCCACTTCCTCATCCTCAAAAGACTCCCGCTCCATTACATGACACCAATGACACGTGGAATAGCCCACCGATAAAAAGATGGGCTTGTCCTCGTTTTTAGCTTTCTCAAATGCCTCATCACCCCAAGGATACCAGTCCACCGGGTTATAGGCGTGCTGCAAAAGATAAGGCGATTTCTCATCAATAAGGCGGTTTGCCTTTTGGTTTTCTGTATTATTCAACCCTATCAACCTCCTTGGCTTTAGGGTACACCAAATATGCTGTTATTAAATGACATTAAGCTTAACAGATACAGGAAACTTTAAAAAACACAGAATTAGTAAGGGCTATAAAACTGTGGTTCCACACTTTTTACATGGTTGCGCAAATTCCCATATGAAAAAGGATTCAGGTATTTAAGCAGTGGACAAGGAGATTGTTGTAAATACAACAAATGTGTTGTATAATTAGGTTAATGAGCAGTGTGAGGTTTTTAAAAATGAATGTGTATACATACACAACTTTGGGCGGAAAAGATATAATAAGAGAATATCTCGACAACCTTCCCCGTGGAGAAAGTGCCGAAGGTTATTATATTATTGAGAGATTAGAATACGAAGGGGTTCCTTTTCTGCAATCATTAAATACCAGGCAACTCGAGGGTAAACTATGGGAAATAAAATTTCGCAGGCATAACCGGATTATGTATATTCTGATAGATATAGATAATATTTACCTGTTGCATGCCTGTAAAAAACAAAAAGGGAAAGCAGAGAAGTTTGAGCTAGAAACAGCAAAGAAAAGAAGTAAAGAGATTCTGAAGTAAAGTTAAAGAGGGTGATTTTTATGCCGTTTAAAAAGATAGATACAAAAAAGATAGTAGAAGAAAAAAACAGAAAGACCCGCTTTTTGCAGAGGCCTATGACGAAGTAAAGCAGGAGTATGAGTTAATCCGCAAGATTGTCAGTGTTCGAAAGGAAAAGAACCTGACACAGCGGGAGTTGGCTGAAAAAGTAGGTGTGAAGCAGCAGGTTATTTCCAGGCTTGAACGTGAAAAACATATTCCTACGCTGACTGGGTTTATAAAAATACTAAATGGCCTGGATCTGGAGCTAAATGTGGTTGAAAAACAGGCGCCCTATGTGACAAAAAAAGAATTGTCACAGAATAAAAAAGAAAACAGGTAGAGCCACTACAGCTTTACCTGTTTTTTATGTGTTTAACACAAACAGGAGACAGTCCCAAATCAGCGAAAATATCATTAAAAGAGAAAACTTTTAACCTTCTGTGAGGGTATTAATAGTGAAGGCAGCACCCGGGTGATGAAAGGAAAGGAGGATTGGGATGGATCAGGAATTGAAGCAATTGTTTATGGCCGGCGACAAGAAGTCTTTTCAGGAACTTTATAATCTGCTGATAGACAGTACTTTAAGAACAGCGGTGGTCATTACAAAGAACGAAGAAATAGCCAAAGATGCGGTACAGGAAACATTTATCCGAATCTATAAGAACAGGCACAGCTTTGATGTAAATAAAGCTTTTCAGCCTTGGTTTTACCGGATTCTGACCAATGAGTGTAACCGTTTGATGAAAAAGGAGTCTAAAATCCTTAACTTAAACAAACCCATGGATGATGAAGAGTACAAATTGGCGGCCAAGACTGAGGAAGATTATAGTGATTTATACGAAGCAATTCAGTCATTAAAGGATCTTTACCGAATCCCAATCATATTAAAGTATTTGCAGGGCCTGTCGGAAAAAGAGATTGCAGAAACCTTAGTATTAAACCAAAACACGGTGAAAACCAGGTTATATAAAGGAAGGGACCTGCTAAAGAGCAGGCTCAAAGAAGACTGTGAAGGAGGTTCTCGCTGTGGATACTAACAAATTTGCAGAGAAAAAAATCACCGAAACACTTATGAGCAACAGCGAAGTTTCCGCTGAGCTAAAAGATGAAATCTGGAGCAATATTGACAGTGAATTATTCTCTAAAAAGGAACAGGGAGAGATGGTTATGATAAAAAAGCAAAATCGGTTTCTGAAATTCGCTGTAACTGCAGCAGTTGTCGGGCTTCTTTTCATAGGAGCACAAACGGAAACAGGGCACGCCTTAATAAATCAGGTAAGAGAGATGTTTCAGCCTGAAAGAGACATTGTCCAAACCATTGAGGGGCAACAAGAGGATACTAATTTACAGTTGAATGAAGGCAGCGAATCAGCCTATGTCATCTATGTGGACGAAGAGCGGTATCAGCTGGTGGGCGGCGATGAAAGTGATATGATTAAACCCACAGAAGCTCTACCCGACATCTATCCTGAGGTATCTATGGAAATTAAGCAGGCGGCAGATGTAAGTCCGGAAGAACTTATCAAAGAACTTGAAGGCTCTCTGCAGGAAGAGTTTGAAAATGTCTCAGCTCCGGCAAAGGTGGATAGTCCGGTATCCGGTTGGGTAGTCAACGGTTATACAGGCAGCGAGTGGGATAGCCCGGTAATAAAAACTTATGTGGTAAGCAACGGGCAGGAAGGCAGTTTCATCATCACCCAGCGTTATTTCCTGGAAGCAGAAGAAGGCCATGGCCAACGCTTTGAAGAGATGCTCAAAGAGTTTTATATAGTTGAAAACCCTGAACTTTAGTAGCTTTGACTCCAATGCCCCCGCCTTTTGGCGGGGGCATTATTTTGGGGACAAAATCAGTGGATATCTGTGAAAAGCTTGACATTGGGAAGGAATCGATTTAATATTAAAATAATTCAAAAGGTTCATGGTAGTTTTGTAAAACGGTAGCAGCGTAGTATGGTAGAGTTTGACTTTTTTTTTAATCGGGTAGAACAGTAGAACGGTAGGGGATAGCACAAACTGGCGCCCTACGGGCGTTTTTTTGCTGCCCTCCTTCCTAAAGGAGGCTTTTTGTATGCACTTTTTGATTGATGGAAGTTAGAAATAGACCTATCTGGTAAAAGATGCGATGATTTTACATTTGGGAGGTCTGATAATGAAGAATAGGCTTTTACTTATTGTATTTATCTTAGCGCTTATTGTGTTTGCCGCAGGATGCGCAGATACCGGAGAGGCAACCGGCGTGGAAGACGGCGAAGAGAAGCCGCAGAGTTGGAACCTGCAGTTTGCAACCTTTTGGCCGTCTGTTCATTTTCAGGTGGAGGGTGGCCACAAGGTCTGGGCAGAGGAAATTTCCCAGCGAGTGGCAGCAGAAACCCCCCATACAATAAATTTTGATTTTCACTACCAGGGTTCTCTTTTAGGACCCACTGAAATCTATGAAGGTGTTGCTTCCGGTGCTGCCGATATCGGTTCCACCGCACCCATGTATACCATGGGAATGTTCCCTCTGACCATGGGGTTGGAGCTGCCGGGTTACAACAATGATAATGCGTTGGTAGCCTCATTAACCATGTATGAAGCCTGGAAACAATCTCCCCATTTACAGGCGGAATACGAAGATGTGGAAGTGATGTTCCTGTGGGCAACGGGTCCCGGCGACTTTATTACCAATAAACCCATTCGGGAGTTGGAAGACTTGTCGGGACAGCAAATCCGGGCTGCCGGCGGTTCCGCCATGGCCATTACCGAGCTGGGTGGCACTCCCGTTTCCCTGCCCATGTCCGATGCTTATGTGGCGCTGGACAACGGCAATGTGGACGGTATCCTGGGACCAACCGATACCCTGGATGGCTTCAGGTTGGCAGAAGTGACGCAATATATCACCAAAACGCCTTTTGTGGGTTATAACGTTGTTTTTGCCAAGGTGATGAATCAGGATACCTGGAACTCCTTTCCGCCTTCTGTACAGGAAATATTTAACGAAGTTAATGAAAAGTACATTGTGGAGTACGGCAAGCTGTTTACCGATTATACCGCGGAAGGGCAGCAATTTGCCGAAACAGAGTTTGGTCATGAAGTTATTGAACTGGAAGCGGATGAACGGGAAAGATGGATGGAAAAAATTCTACCTATTCCCCGACAGTGGGTGGCAGATACTGAAGCGGACGGCCTGCCCGGTCAGGAAACCTATGACCTGTTTATAGAACTGGATGCCCGATTCTCAGAAGAATACGGGGATTACGGCAGATAAGTGACGGTAGCCAGTTTGGTATGAGAGGGGGCAATATTTGTGGAAAAGATTGAGAAATTCGTTAAAGCACTGACCCTGAGAACAGCACAGGTCTCCCAGATTGCGTTGGTTTTTACCGTGATTATCGTGGTTGCCAATGTGGTTTCGCGGCGGATATGGAGTCCTATCCCAGGAACTGTGGAGCTTGTGGAGATGTCCGGGGCCATACTGCTGGCTATGGCGGTAGCTTATACAGCAATAAATAAAGGCCATATCATGGTTGGGGTGTTGGTGGAGCGCTTTCCGCCGCGCATTCAGGCCATTGTGGATCTGGTGGTTAATGCCATTGCCCTTTTCTTTATTTATCTTCTGGCCCGGGAAACATTTGTGTACGCCGGCAGAATGATGGAACGGGGCTACTCCACCGGGCTCTTGCGTTTGCCCATTGCGCCATCCATTTATCTGGTGGCGGTAGGTTTTGCCATGTTGGGGTTGGTACTTCTTTTGGATTTTCTCAAAGCAGCAATTATCGCGGTAAAGGGGAGTGAAAGCAATGGCGCTAATTGACATTATTTCAATTCTTGTCATCTTTATACTTCTCTTTGCCGGCATGCCTGTGGCTTACGTGATGCTGGTGGTGGGAATGGCCGGATATGCTTATCTAACCACCCCGGCGGCCATGTTCTCAATTTCGGTCCAGACCATGTATAACACCTTTGCTTCTTATTCGCTAATTGTTATTCCACTGTTTGTCTGGATGGGCTACATTGCCTATCATGCCGGGTTAAGTTCCCGGATTTATGACGCAACCTATAAACTGATGGGCAGATCCAAGGGAGGCCTGGCCATTGCCACCATTGGAGCCTGCACAGCTTTTGGTGCAATTTGCGGCTCCACCACCGCAACTGCTGCAACCATGAGCGCCGTTGCCCTGCCGGAGATGAAAAAGTACTCTTACGACCGTTCCTTTGCTACGGCCACCGTGGCATCCGGCGCCATACTGGGTGTCATGATTCCGCCCAGTGTGATTTTCATTCTTTATGGCATTGCCTCCGGTCAGTCCATTGAAAAGCTTTTTTTGGCCGGTATTTTCCCAGGGTTGTTATTAATGGCGTTATTTATGCTGGTAGCTTATGTCCAGGCCTCCCGCAATCCCGACCTGGCTCCTCCCGGCACCGCTGCTCCCTTGGGTGAAAAACTCAAAGCCGTTGTTAGCGGCGGTGTAGAGGTTATTATCATTTTCATTGCCGTCATTGGGGGCTTGTTTGCCGGTTATTTCACGCCAACGGAAGCGGGAGCGGTGGGAGCGTTTTCCACACTGATGGTGGCTCTGCTCAGACGACGTCTTACGTGGCAGGGGTTTCTTGATTCCTTAAACGATTCGGTACGCATTTCGGCCATGATTATGTTTTTGGTGGCGGGAGCAGCGGTATACGGCCGTTTTCTGGCCATCACCGGACTTCCCGCCGGCCTGGCAAGCTGGGCGGTGGAGCTTCCTCTGCCCCCGGTGGCCATCTTGGCTATTATTCTGGTCATTTACCTGATCCTGGGCTGCTTCATCGATGCTTTGGCGTTGATTTTGCTGACGGTACCCATCTTTTACCCCGTTGCCATAAACCTGGGATTCGACCCTGTCTGGTTTGGTGTTATTATCGTACTGGCCTTAGGGATGGGGGTAATCACTCCACCGGTGGGCGCCAATGTGTACGTGGTTGCCGGGGTGGACAGGGAAACTCCGGTTATGAGCATATTCAGAGGGGTCTGGCCCTATCTGTTTGCAATTTTTGTCTGTATTGCCATTCTGACGGCTTTTCCTCAGGTTGCCCTGTTTTTGCCCAACGCTTTGTAACGGGCTGCCAGTGAAAAGATGGTTTTATAGGTCAAAACATTAAAAGCAAAACATCAAGAGGAGGTGCAGGTCAACAAAAGTCAGCAGTTCAGGTAGTGCGTTGCAGGCAGTATTATTTTTGAGTAGAACGGTAAAACGGTAGGGGGTATAATGTTGAAGAGAAAAATTAAGTTGTTAGTACTTGTTTTGACAATAGGAGTCCTGTTGTTTGCCGCCGGGTGCGGAGAAGAGGGCCAAGCTACTGATGTCGAAGCCGGAGAAGAGAATCCGCAGAATTTGAATCTGCAGTTTGCCACCTTTTGGCCGGCGGTGGACTTTCAGGTAACAGCGGGCCATGAAGTTTGGGCCGAGGAGATTTCAGAGCGCGTGGCGGCGGAAACTCCTCATACAGTAAATTTTGATTTCCATTACCAGGGTTCCCTTTTGGGCCCCACGGAAATTTATGAAGGGGTTGCCTCCGGAGCCGCAGACCTGGGCTCCACCGCCCCCATGTATACCATGGGAATGTTTCCTTTAACCATGGGGTTGGAGCTGCCGGGTTACAATAATGACAATGCCTTGGTTGCTTCATTAACCATGCACGAAGCGTGGAAACAGTCTGCAGATCTTCAGGCTGAATACGGTGATGTGGAAGTGATGTTCTTCTGGGCAACGGGCCCCGGCGACTTTATCACCAACCGGCCCATTCGGAATTTGGAAGATTTGTCCGGACAACAGATTCGGGCGGCCGGTGGTTCGGCCCTGGCCATAACCGCACTGGGAGGCACTCCCGTCTCCCTGCCCATGTCCGATTCCTATGTGGCGCTGGATAACGGCAATGTGGACGGGCTTCTGGGCCCCACCGATACCCTGGAGGGCTTCAGGCTGGCCGAGGTGACACAATACATTACCAAAACACCTTTTGTTGGTTACAACGTGGTTTTTGCCAAGGTGATGAACCGGGAAACCTGGAATTCACTTCCGCCTTCAGTCCAGGAAATTTTTAACGAGGTAAACGAGAAATACGTTGTGGAGTACGGTAAGCTGAGAACTGATTATACAGTGGAAGGACAGCAGTTTGCCGTAGAAGACTTCGGCCATGAAGTTATCGAACTGGAAGAGAACGAATTACAAAGATGGCTGGAAAAAATCATGCCCATCCCACAGCAGTGGGTTGCAGATACGGAAGCTGACGGTCTTCCCGGACAGCAAATCTACGACCTGTTTGTGGAGTTGGATGCCATATATTCCGATGAATATGGAGATTATGCCAAATAAGTTGCTGAACCACGGGAAGTCCCGTGGTTCATTTTTTTTTTGTAAAAATTATAAACTGAGTGGATGATTACATCACAACAAAATAGCATCTCCGTTAATACTAAGAAATGAAAGGAGTGTTGCTATGACAATAAAGAAAAGCATTTTGACCGCTGCTTTGGTGACTTCTTTGGCCGCCGGTTCTGTGGTTGCTGCTCCCACGGTGAATGTATCGCCAACTCCGCTTGCCGGTACACTAAAAGTGGCGGAACTTTGCCGTGAGCAGCGCGATCCCATTAAAATGCTGGAGATGAAAAAGGAAAGAGTACAGCAGAAATATAAAGCCGGTGAAATCACCAGGCAGGAAGCCGATGAACTCACCGCAAAACTGGATGCCAAGATAAAAAAAGTGGAAGAGTTTAATCAGCTAAAACCTGAAGATAAAAAAGAGTGGCTGTTAAACCACTTAACAGAAAAGGTAAACCGGAAAGTTAAGGAAGGTAAGATCAGTGAAGAAAAGGGCCGGGAACTGGTTGAGCATTTCACGGAAAAAATCAATGAATGGGACGGCAAGGGTTACCCTGATTTAGGGAAACGCCGCAGGTAGTAAAATAAAATCCGCCGGGTTTCCGGCGGATTATTCACGGTTCTGATTTTTCTTTGCTTTTTCAATTTCTGAGAAAAAGCGCTTACGGTTTTGTTGGATTTGTCTTTTCATTTTCACATCGGTGGAGAGTTCACCGCCAAAAAACAGCAGGAACAGAATTACCGGTACCAGAGACATTATTCTGATGGGAAAAGTGCCAAAAAGCAAATTAAACCCGATTAAGCCCCAGTTAAGCCAGGCCAGATATTTTACCTTGATAAAGAGCAGGAGCGGATAGTCGGGATAGATTCTGGCAAATCCTAACAAGAGGCCCATGTTGATAAAGGCGGCATTAGCCACGCTACCTGTAATAAAGGAAGCAATTACTGTTGCCAGGATTCCGGCCAGGTAGAAGACGTTGAACTTAAATGTTCCCCATTCATGCTCCAGGCCGGTACCCAACCTGTAGTAGAAGAACAGGACAAAAAAAGCAAAAAGCATGCTTCTTGTGGGCGGAATAAAAATAAATGAGATTAAGCGCCATACTTCCCCCTCCATCACCAGAACCGGATGCATAGCCAACAGAGAAGGAATCCGGGGGTCCATCTGCATTAAAAGAAATATTAGCGCATTTCCCAGCACAATAAACTGCATAAGATTCTGTATGCCATAGCGGCCGTATTTGCGTTCCAGTTTGTTAATCCACTTCATAAAGGACTCCTTTTTCGGTTATTAATCTAGAGTACTATTCTACAAACGGCGCCATAGTCCTTTTAAAATGGCTGATTTTCGCCTTTTACATAGTTAGCGCCTGTTTGGCTACATTAAGAAAGCAAATAACTTGTCTGAACATAAGAACAATGGGGTGTATAGATGTCTGAAATGCAGGCGGTAGAAATCAGGTGCTTTGGCAAGTTGCGTAGAGTTCACGACGAAAGGCAGTGGCCTGTTCCCTATTACTATACCATAAAAAAAGAATGTTCAGCTGCTGAACTGGTGCAAATGCTGAATTTATCAGAGGAAGAAGTGGAAGCGGTATTTATCAACGGCAATGTCACTGCTTTGGAAAAAGGCCGAATCAAACCCGGTGACCGGGTAGGTATAATTCCTTTCGGCACACCCGGTGCCGTTAGGCTCTTATTGGGAATAAAGCAGCCCCAAAAAGAGTAAATTCATATTTGGTTAATATGTATTATCTAGTATATGCAGGAAACAGAGGCAGTTTCATATAAGTATAGAAAGTCAGAAAATTAATAGAGGAGGCAGTAAACATTGGAAAAGATACGTGTAGGCATCGTTGGCTACGGTAATCTCGGCAAGGGAGTCGAGTTGGCTCTACAGCAAAGCCCTGATTTTGAACTAACTGGCATATTTACACGGCGGGCGCCGGAAACAATGCAATCTGTAACCGGTAATGTGCCCTTTTTCCACATAGATACGGCAAAGGATTATGTGGGAAAGATTGATGTGATGATTTTATGTGGCGGTTCGGCCACCGATATACCGGAACAGGGCCCCCATTTTGCCGCTATGTTTAATACTGTGGACAGCTATGATACCCATGCAAAAATTCCCGAATATCATGCATCCGTTGATGAAAAGGCCAAACAGAACGGTAACACAAGTGTGATTTCCACCGGTTGGGACCCAGGCCTGTTTTCCCTGAATCGGATGATCGCCGAAGCCATTCTCCCGGTGGGCAAAGAGTATACATTCTGGGGTAAAGGGGTAAGCCAGGGCCACTCCGATGCCATTCGGCGCATTGAAGGTGTAAAAGGCGGTGTACAGTACACCATTCCCATGGAATCGGCTCTGGAGCGGGTCCGGGCCGGAGAAGATCCGGAGCTTTCCACCCGCGAAAAGCATATGAGGGAATGCTTTGTGGTGGCAGAAGATGGGGCGGACAAGGATAAGATTGCCGAAACCATTAAAACCATGCCCAACTATTTTGACGAGTATGAAACGGTGGTTCACTTTATCAGTGAGGATGAGTTGAAAACAGAACATGCCCGTATGCCCCACGGAGGTTTTGTTATTCGTAGCGGTAAAAGCGGCCGGGACAGCAAGCAAATTATTGAATTCAGCCTTAAGCTGCAAAGCAATCCTGAATTTACAGCCAGCGTGTTGGTTGCCTATGCCCGGGCGGCTTACCGCCTGAACAAAGAGGGGCAAAGCGGTGCCAAAACGGTTTTTGATGTAGCACCTGCATATTTGTCACCTAAGAGTACGGCTCAGCTGATGAAAGAATTACTGTAGCACAAAAAAATGTTCCGGTTTCTGCCGGAACATTTTTTCATATTTGTTTTGTTCATTTTGGTCGCAAATTAAAAAATGCACAAACATAAATCTACAAAATTCCCCTTGTATGCACTTTGAAAATAGGATATCCTAATGTTCGTGCATAAAAAACATTAAGCATACATAGTTATATAGTTTGGGGGGTGTTTTTACCGTGCTGGCAAACGAACTAACGGAATATAGTGCTCAGTCTCCGGTTTGTCTGAAAAGTGTTCCGGATATTTTGGAGCTGGAAAGGGCAAAGCTGCATTTTATTGTTACGGAATATGGTGTGGATAGCCCACAGGCCTTGCGACAAAGCAGAGTTGTAGATAACCTTATCCTGATGCAGATGAAGAAACGCTATAAATATGTCCGCTAGAAAAAGAGTGGCTGCAGTAAATGCAGCCGCTCTTCTTTATACTGCTAGGAAATTACAACGCTTTGCAGTTAGCAAAGCTGCTAAGGAAACCAGTATCAAAAGCACGCGTTAGAATAATTTACTGGTTATGCAGGGAAAGGGTCAGGTTTGGAGAAACTTAGCATAAACAAACATGAAAGGGTGATTAAAATGTTTTGCCCTAAATGTGGGAAAGAGCATGAAGAGATTAAGGCTTGTCCCGATTGTTATACATCCCTAGTGGAAAAAGCCGATAATCTCCGAACTAAGCAGGATGCCGAAGGGGAATATGTGGAGTTGGTGACCGTGTTTGTCCCTGGCGATACTGGTGAGTTAATGCTGGCTAAATCGATTTTGGAGGATGCAGGAATTCGTTACCTGGCTAAGGGTGAAAGGGTGCAAAAGTGGGGGTTCAATGCGGTTACCGGTCCGGTAGAAGTGCAGGTGGCGGCTCAGGATGCGGATGCGGCCAGAGAACTGCTGGAAAATCTGAAATAAAAAGAAGCGGGAGTGCTGACAAATCAGCACTCCCGCTTTTTCTATTCTGCTTTACAAAGTTTTATTATATCCTGATTTTTAAAGCGGATCAGGATTATTAAAGGGATTAAAGCTAAAGCGCCGGAGAGCCAAAACGGAGCGTGGTGACTGAGATTTAACAGATAGCTAAATAGCGGCGGCCCAACGGCTACACCGAAAAAACGGATGCTGCCGTACAGAGACATGATGCCGCCGCGCTCTTCTGTGGGCGCACAGTTTGTCACCAAGATAGTCAGCGAAGGGATAACCAATCCACCGCCTAAACCCATGACAAAGGCGGCGGCGAGGAAGAAATAGATTCTTTCCATATAGGGGATGGCTACAGCTGACGCTCCCAGCATAATGATGCCGGCGATTACAAAATATTTCAGGCCGTCTGTTTTTTTCTGCAGATAATACCCCGACCCAAATGAGCTGATGGTCCAGGCCGTTACAGGAATGGCGATAATTATACCTTTTATTATGCCGGTCATGTCATAGCGGGTCTCCAGCACATCGGAGAGATAGGCCAGAACACCAAAAAGAATTAGAAACGACACCCAGGCGGTAAAGTAGCTGACCCAAAGAAACTTGCCGTTTTTGGTAAAGATTTTCTTTAAGTCGGAAAAATATTTTTTAAAAGGTGTTTTGGGCTTGTTGTCCGGCTCAGAGATGATAAAAAGCACACCTAATAGAGCAGGTATGGCAAAGCCCAGGTAAAAGAAGAAGGGCGCAAACCAGGCAATGAGGGCCAGGGCCGCACCGAGGATGGGGCTGATTACTTTGCCAAAGATGTTGGCAGCTTCAATCAAGCCCAGCGCTTTAGCCCTCTCTTCGGTGGTAAAAATATCACCCACCAGTGCCATGGCAATGGGAGACATGCCGGCAGCGCCTATGCCCTGTACAACCCGGCTGGCTAGAATTATGGAAAAGATGTGGGGGTTGTCGGAGAAAAGGGCTAAAAAGCCAATAAAGCTGCCGCCCAGGCCGTATAACGCCAGGGCCACAATAATGACGGACCTTCTCTGGATATGATCGGAAATAAAGCCGAATACCGGTATAAAGATGCTGGCGGCCACCGAATAATAGGTGACAAGTAGTGCAACCTGAAACAAAGAGATGTCCAGAGCATTGCGAATTAGCGTAAATACCGGAATTATCATGGAATTGCCAAAAACCATGATAAAAGTAACAGAGCTGAGGGCGGTTAATTTCCATTTCGTCTGAGATCTCATGGTTCACCTCTATATGCTGACGCTGCTAAATTGCGCAATCAGAGCGCTAAATATACAGCTGCTGTGAAAATAAGATGTGGGTGTTGGGGAAAGCTAATTATTAGAAGAACAGGGGGGAATTTGCTTGAAGATACAACAGAACGCGGGGCTTGCCAAAGACAGTCTGAAAAAGATGTGTGGTGTGTCCGTGATGGAGGCCGCGTTGGTCTGGGAGTTGTTGCTGGTGAGCAGGAAGTTTTTAGTGTTTAGCAGGCAGAGTCAAATAAGAGCACAAAGCAACGAAGTTAAAGCTGTTCTTGAACAGAGGGTAAAATACCTTAAAAAACAGAATGGCTGCCTGGAGGAAATTCTGCAAAATTCAGGTTTGCCGGTGCCGAAAACGTATCCAGTGGATGGGGAAAAAATAGCTTTTATAGATGAGGCCAGTATTATCCGCGGGCTTTTGCATCAGGTATGGGAGCGCCTTACCGGCCTGGGTTATGTAATTCGCTCTTCGGTCACAGGTTTGCCGCTGCGGTTGGTGGCGGCAGAGTTTATGACTGAGGAGATGCAGCAGTTGGAGGCAATTTGTGCCGGGATAAAAGAGCAGTGTTTGGTCAAATAATATAGGCAATACAGAAGGGGGCAGGTTTAATGTTTCAAGTAGGCAATGTCCATATTGGTAAAGCAGAGACAACTACCCAACCCACCATATCAATAATTGAAGCGGGGATTTTGTGGAACATGTTGTCGGCACGGTACAAGTGCATTGAAGAAACAAATATCTACTTTAATTATGCCCATGATAAAGAATTTAAAGAGATAATTTCCCGTATGGGCATGGCTATGCTAAACAAGCATATTACCGATATGGAAAAACAGTGTGAAATATTTGGCGTGCCCATGGTTAAAAGGCCTCCTAAAAGCACTGTTCAGCAGGGAGATAATATGAACTTTTCCGACCAGTTTATGTTTCGGCAGATTTTTGAGGGATGCCAGCATTTTCTTTGTGTTTTGGCTGACTGTATCGCAAAAAGTGTGCACAATGATGCTCTAAGGGACATGTATATTGATCATTATAATGGTGAGCTTGAAATTTTCAATAACTTATGCAAATACGGTAAAATGAAAGGCTGGTTGGAGATCCCCCCAATCTATAAGCCTAATTAGTCAAGGAGGAATGAACGATGGTAAAGAATGCTATGACTGCAGATTACCTGCGCTCTGCCTATGGCGGTGAAAGTATGGCCCATATGCGCTACCTGATCTGGGGCGAGGCGGCAGAGAAGGACAAAAAGCCCAACATCGGCCGGCTGTTCAAAGCCATCGCCTATGCCGAATGGGCCCACGCCCGCAATCATTTCCAGGAGCTAAAAGAACAAAAGGGCGACTTTACCGTGCCTGCCGGCGCAGTTTTTGGCCATACAGATACGGTGGAAAACCTGCAGGGCGCCATTGACGGCGAATTGCATGAGGTGGAGCAGATGTATCCGGTTTTTATGGAAGTTGCCAAATTCCAAAATGAGAAAGGAGCGGAGCGCTCTTTTCACTGGGCCGTTGAAGCAGAAAAAATCCATGCCAAAATGTTTAAGGATGCTCAAGACGCAGCTAAGCAGGGAAAGGATATGGAATTGGGGCCTGTCTATGTCTGTTCAGTCTGCGGCCATACCACAGCAGACAATCTGCCGGATAAATGCCCGGTTTGCGGAGCCAAGCAGGAAAAATACCAGCATTTTGTTTAAGTAAGAGCACCGCCAGTGATGGCGGTGCTTTTTAGGTGCGCACATGGGCTTTGGTCAGTACAAGAACCGCTGTGAGAACAGTGTGGGTTCCGGTGGCCAGCAGCCCGGTCCACAGCACGTTCCAGCGAAAACTTTGCCACATCCCCACCTGTTCCAATAGATACTGAACAACCATTGAACCCACGGCAAAGAGCAGCACATAGCCGATAACATTATACCAGCGTTTATATTTGGGAAAATAAGCGGCAAAAATGATTGTGGGCGGTATCCAGGCCAGGGGAGTAAACAGGGTTGTAAACCCCAGGATTACCGGATCCCCTGTAACTTCCCAGTATTGTAAGAAGAACTGAAACGTCCAGATTACAATCACCGCCAGGCCCACTCCCAAAAAAATTCCAAAGGGTAGATATGCTCTGATTTTTTTTACGGGTACCAAAAAGAATAGGGCTACAAATAAGAAGACGGTGAGAAGCAGCCAGAGAAACCATAGATTTGCTCCAATTGTCACTGTGATCCCCCTCATTAACAGTATTATTTTAGCTTAACCTAAATAAGGCAAATTATATAGCCTAAGTGGGAAATCATGTTCTGCGTATTCCTTACCTGTGATATAATCAAAAAGAGGGGGGATTCCGGTGGGCATGCGCAACGACAGGCCAGATGATGAGCTGAGGTTAATTCTGTGGACCATTATTAACTCCATTGAGGATGCTATTTCTGTTGTGGATGAAAATGGCATCGGAATTCTGTTTAACAAGGCTTACTGTAAATTAACCGGTTTGCGGGAAACGGATGTACTTAATAAGCCGGCGGAAGTGGATATTGCCGAAGGTGAAAGTGTGCATATGAAGGTTTTGGAAACGGGTAAGTCCATTAAAGGCGTGCCTATGAAGGTTGGGCCCTATAAACGGCATGTAATGGTTTCCTGCGCGCCTTTGTTGATGCATGGCAGGCTGCGCGGCAGTGTGGGTATCATCCATGATGTTTCGGAAATCAGGGCCTTGATGGAAGAATTGCAGCGGACAAAACAGAAAGTACGGCAGTTGGAATCCAAATATTCCTTTAATGATATAATCGGCAAAAGTGCAGCACTGCAGCAGGCCATTGAATTGGCCCAGTTGGCGGCGGCCACTCCTGCCAATGTACTGCTTAGGGGCGATTGCGGCACAGGAAAAGAGCTTTTTGCCCATGCCATTCATGAAGCCAGCCCGCGGCGGAATCAGCAGTTTATCCGGGTCAACTGCAGTGCGCTGCCGGAGAGTTTGCTGGAAAGTGAACTGTTTGGTTATACTGAAGGAGCTTTTACCGGGGCCAGAAAGCACGGCAAAAAGGGTCTGTTTGAAGAAGCTTGCGGCGGCACAATCTTTCTTGATGAAATAGGTTCCATGGAGCTGAGCCTGCAGGCCAAGCTGTTACGGGTCCTGCAGGAAGGCGAGATAGTGCGCATTGGCGAAGCCCGTCCCATTCCGGTGGATGTGCGGATTATCGCTGCCACCAATGCCAATCTGGAAGCATTAATTACAGCAGGAAAGTTCCGTAAAGACCTCTACTACCGTTTAAATGTCTTCCCCATACTCATTCCACCTCTGGCGGAGCGTAAAGACGATGTGCCTCTTTTAGCACAGTACTACTTAAACCGCATGGGCCAGGACTATAACCGACTGGGAGCTAAGCTGTCACCGCAAGCGGCGGAAATGCTGCGGCAGTATCACTGGCCGGGTAACGTCCGGGAACTAAAGAATGTGATTGCCCGTGCCCTGATCAACCTGAAGCAGAATGAAACGGTGGTGCAGACTCATCATTTGGTATTTTCGCTGTTAAACGGAGACGAAGCAGTCATGGAGAAAGAACAGCGTTCCTGCGCATATGGCGGGGAGCCTCTGGATGTGCTCCATGCCCGTTGGGAAAAAAGCGTGTTAATGAGTGCTTTGCAGGCAGCGGACGGAAATAAAACGGAAGCGGCAAAAGCCCTAAACATTTCCATTCGCAATTTATACAATAAATTAAACCGATATGGTATTAAATAAAACCCGCGGATATCGTGGGTTTTTATTTTTCTTTATCCCGGTTGGTACGTTTTTTGCGTATGATATAGAGAAAGAATGATTAGTAGCCGCTGTAAGCACCAGGAATCGGGTATTTGGACTGTGGTTGGTTGTTAATCCTGCAAGGGGTTGCATGCAAAATATTGCACGGTGTGAAGTAAGTTGCAAAAATATTCTGAAAACGGGGTGAGGTAAGTGGTATGTTTTGCAGACATGGAGCGTTTCGGCATGGAGGAGTTTGTGTTTTGTCGGGATAGTGAGACCGGTTTGCAAGCCATTGTTGCCATTCATGACACTACGCTGGGGCCTGCCTTGGGTGGTACGCGTATGAAGGTGTATGCCACGGAGAAAGAGGCTTTGTTGGATGTGGCGTCTCTGGCCCGGGCCATGACGTATAAAGCAGCCATGGCCGGTCTGGATCTGGGTGGGGGCAAAGCGGTGATTATTGGTGATCCGGAGAAGGAGAAAACCGAATCCCTGCTTCGTGCCTACGGTCGGTTTGTGGAAAGGCTGGGAGGGCGCTATATCACCTCTGTGGATTCGGGGATAAATCAGTATGATATCGACTGCATCAGGCGCGAAACCAAGTATGCTGTGGGAGGCAGTGCTGTTGGCGGTCGGGGTGGTTGCCCCTCTCCCGCCACCGCTTACGGAGTGTTGGAAGGAATCAGAGCTTGTGCCACCCAAGTCTATGGTTCTCCCGAATTGAAGGGAAAGGTAGTGGCTGTTCAGGGAGTGGGCAATGTGGGGCGCGCCCTCTGTCAGTATTTGGCCGACGAAGGTGCTAAGCTCATTATCTCAGATGTGAACAAAGCTTTAGGTCAGGAAATCATGAATCGGTTTGGGGCCCGCTGGGTAGAGCCCGATGAGGTTCACAAAGTTACCTGTGATATTTTTTCTCCCTGTGCTTTGGGTAATGTGGTGACTGAAGAGACGTTGCCTGAATTTGATTGCAGGATTATCGCCGGTGCCGCCAATAACGTGTTGGCAGATAACAGCCTGGCGGACAGATTGCATGAATCAGAGATTCTGTACGCACCAGATTATGTTATTAATGCCGGCGGCCTGATATATGTGGCCAATGAGAACACGTCCTGTACCTCACCGGAAATTATGGCGGTGGTAGGGCGTATCGGCGAGAGATTGGCACAAGTATTGGCCCGGGCCAACCGGGAAGACAGTTCACCGCTTTGGGTGGCTGATAAAATGGCAGAGGAAAGGGTGCAGTCTGTGAAGGGTCTGCTCAGCCTGAGGTCTTCTTTTTAAAGGAGGGATATCTGATGACTATGAGAAACGGTATTACTGAGATTCGCCTGCACGGCCGTGGCGGTCAGGGAGTTGTTTTTGCCGCCACTGCCATTGCGGAAGCAGCTTTTCTGGAAGGTAAGCATGTTCAGTCATTTGGTATTTACGGCGCCGAGCGGCGCGGCGCACCGGTTACAGCATTTGTCCGGGTGGGCTCGTCTCCTGAAATGCCGCGCTGCCAGATTCAGCAGCCTGATATTGTTGTCACCTTTGATGTCAACCTGCCCTGGCAGCAGATGTTAAAGGGCCTGAAGCCGGGAGGCCGCCTGCTGGTTAACTGTGACGATGTTGATAAGTGCCGTGACTTATGCGGTGTAGGCGGGTTTGACACCCATCTGGTGGATGCATCGGCTATTGCGGCAAGAAACGGCTTGGGTGCGGTGGGGATCCCCATTATTAATACGGTGATGCTGGGTGCTGTGGTTCGGGTGAGCGGGGTGTGCTCACTGGAATCCCTGCAAGCCGTCTTGCGTAAGAAGGTTCCCCGTAATTTACCAAAGAATCTGGCTGCGGCAGCAGAAGGGTATGAAAACGTAAGGGAGCTGGACTGCTATGCGGCCGCTCTGTAGGGAAGAGGAAACGGCGCTTTTTCGGATTGGCAGCGGCTCCATGCCGGCCATAATGAATAAGACCGGGGACTGGCGGTTTGCCACCCCGGTAAAAAGGGAAAAGACGGCTCCGTGCAGGGCTGCCTGTCCCCTGCACAACAACATTGCCCACTGGGTGGGGCAGGTAAAAAACGGTGATATGGCCGCAGCATGGGAAATCTTATCCAGGTCTAACCCCTTTCCCGCCATTACCGGCTATGTCTGCTATAATTTCTGCCAGGAAAAATGTAACCGGCAGGAGTATGATGAGGCGGTGGCTATCGGGGAGTTGGAGAAACAGGTTGGCCTGTGGCGCCATAAGCAATTTGCTTTAAGCCCGCCCGGCCCTGCAACGGGCAGGGAGTTGCCGGCCAGGGTGGCGGTGGTGGGTGCCGGGCCTGCGGGCCTGGCCTGTGCCTATTATCTCCGAGCGCTGGGCGTGCAGGTTGTTGTGCTGGAGCGGGAAAGGGTTGCCGGTGGTTTGCTGGCCTGGGGAATTCCCGAGTACCGTCTGCCCCGGGATGTGCTGGCTCAGGAAATTCAACTATTGCTGAACATGGGAGTTAACTTTCGCTTTGGCGTTGAGCTGAATCGCGATATAACACTGTCTGTGCTGGAGGAAGATTATGATGCCGTCTTTTTGGCCACCGGCGCAGCGGAGGAGAAAGAGCTGGGTGTTGCAGGTGAAAAGCTCTCCGGTGTGTATGGGGCCTTGCAGTACCTGCGCACGGTACACCTGGGGGATGCAGTGCCGGAAGGACAAAATGTGGTAGTGGTGGGAGGAGGTAATGCCGCCATCGATGCCGCATGCACTGCCCGGCTGCGCGGAGCAGAAGTGGTGGTGGTATACCGCAGATCCCGTGAAGCTATGCCGGCCCACCCTGAGGAGGTCCGGGCTGCAGAGGAAGCAGGGGTGCAGTTTCTCTTTCAGGTAGCTCCGCAGGCAGTCCTGGGTGAAAATTCCGTGGAGCAGATTCAACTTGTGCGCACCGCGGCAGAGAGCCGGGAAAGGCCGGTTCGCATTATTCCCAACTCTGGTTTTACGCTGGATTGTGATACGGTGTTGGTGGCGGTGGGCCAAAAGCCACAGTATGAAGCATTGGGGAGCGGTGTAGTGATAAATTCCGCTTCACCGGTTACAGGTAAGACCGGCGTGTTTGCGGGGGGAGATTTGTCCACCGGACCGGCTACCGTGGCGGCGGCAATCGCTGCCGGCCGCGAAGGCGCCCGCTCCATTGCCGGTTACCTGGAGATTGGCTCACAGTCAGACACTGAGGCTGTGTTTGCTGAGGTGTTGGGCCGGTCTGAACCGGTCAGTGAATTCCGGCCGGTAAATCCTTTCCTTTATCCCCGCAGCAAGCAATCTGCAAATCCCCAGGAGGAGGCGGGGCGCTGTCAGTCCTGCGGCCAATGCAACGGCTGTAGTGTCTGTTGGCTCTTCTGTCCCGATATGGCGGTGCTGGAGGGTGAAGCGGATTGTCGGCTGGAGCTTGAGTACTGTAAAGGTTGCGGAATCTGTGTCAGGGAATGCCCGGCGGGTGTTCTGGAAATGGAGGTGGGTCTCGGTGACAAAGAAGATCATCACGGGTAACGAGGCGGTGGCACACGCTGTCCGCCTGAGCCGGACTCAGGTGATTTCCGCCTATCCCATTACACCGCAAACCACAGTAATGGAAACATTAGCCCGGATGTGGGCTGCAGGAGATTATGGCGGAGAGTATGTAACGGTGGAGTCTGAGAATTCGGCGCTGGCTTACTGCATCGGGGCGGCATACGCCGGAGCTCGCGCCTTTACCGCCACCTCCGCTCATGGCCTGGCCTACATGCACGAGCTGATTCACTGGGCCGCCGGAGCCCGTCTGCCCATCGTTATGACCAATGCCAACCGGGCCATGGGGGCGCCCTGGTGTATTGAACCGGATCAGCTGGATACCCTGTCGCAGAGGGATACGGGCTGGATTCAGCTGTATTGTGCCGATGTGCAGGAGATTCTGGATACCGTGCTTTTGGCCTTTGGTCTGGCAGAAAAGGTGCGGCTGCCGGTACTGGTGTCCTATGACGGTTTTTATCTCTCCCATACCTATGAAGCGGTGGAAATTCCGGATCAAAAAACGGCAGATAGTTTTCTGCCGGCAGCACCTCAGCAGCCGGCCTTTGATGTTGAAGCTCCGGAGAACCGGCATGGACTGGTGAACTCCGAGCAAATGGCTAAGTTAATGAAAGCCCGCTTTGCGGCCACAGCAGCAGCAGGCCCGGAATATGCCGCTTTAAACGATGGGTATCTGCGCCTGACCGGGCGGGGGTATCCTGCGGTGGAATATACTGGGAACTCTGAGGCTAAAACAGTTTTTGTGACCGCAGGAAGTATGGCCCAGACCATTAAAAGTTTTATATCCGGACGGGATGAGGCGCTGGTTCGCATCAAACAATTTCGCCCGTTTCCTGTGGCTGAGCTGCGGTATTTTCTGTCACAGCCGCAAATCCAGCAGGTGATTATAGTGGACAGAAATGCTTCCATGGGGGTGGGCGGAATTTTTGCTCAGGAAGTGCGTTCGGCCCTTTACGGCTTGGAGCAAATGCCGCAGACGGCAGAATTTAATTTGGCCGGCGGACTAGACCTGACCCCGAAATTGTTGGAAAAATGCCTGGATGCAGCCGGGGGCGGCGAGAAACTGATATGGGCGGTGAACTTATTATGACAAAAATAAACCAAGTGCCCCGTGAAGAATATCTTTTTTCCGGACACACCGCTTGTCCCGGTTGTTCGGCGGCTCTTTCCGTCCGGCATCTGACCAAGGTGCTGGGCAAGGATACGGTTTTTGTCATCACCGCCTGCTGTTTTAGTATAATAGCCGGACCTATTCCGCTACGCTCCTTTGATCTTAACGTATATCACTGCCCGTTTCCCAGCGCTGCGGCCACAGGCAGCGGCCTAAAGCGTGGACTGCAGGCCATGGGTGATGATAAGACGCAGGTGGTGGTGCTGGCCGGCGACGGCGGCACCTTTGATATCGGCCTGCAGGGACTCTCCGGGGCGGCGGAGCGCAATGAAAATATTATTTACATCTGTTACGACAATGAAGCTTATATGAATACCGGAATGCAGCGTAGTTCTGCCAGTCCCTACGGCTCCGGCTCCAATACCACGCCGTCACCTAAGGTTAAGGAAAACCCCAAGAAAGATATCATGAAAATTATTGAGGCTCACCGCATTCCCTATGCAGCCACAGCCACAGTAGCGCATCCTGCAGACTTGCTGGCCAAGTTTAATAAAGCCAAAACAATTAAAGGTTTTCGCTTTTTCCATCTGCTTTGTCCCTGTCCCCCCGGTTGGGGAATTGAAAGCGATGAGACCATTGTCTTTTCCCGCCTGGCGGTGGAAACCGGTGTCTTTCCCCTTTATGAAATGATTAAGGGGGAGCAAATTAACCTCACCTATGAGCCGGAGAGTTTGCGGCCGCTTAAGGACTATATTGACCGGCAGCGTCGTTTTGCCGCTCTAAGTGATGAAGAAATCGCTGTGATGCAAAAAGAGGTGGATAAAAACTGGCAGGCTTTGTTGGAAAAGAATAAGACCTAAAACGCTCTCCCTATAAAAAGGGCCGGTATTGCCGGTCCTTTGCTTTTAAGAATTTCGTGTGCAGGATTTTACCCGGAGACACAGAAAAGAGATTTTAATTAGCTTTATATAGGAAGATAACTGTGACGGGAAGTGATGAAATGACAATAAAAAAAGACCCTGCCTGCGGGGTAAGTCCTTTTTTGGTGATGGAAGTCTGGAGCGAGCCAAAGAGCTGGAAGCGGCAGGACGCCATATTATTCATCTGGAGATTGGCGAACCGGATTTTGATACGCCGGAGCCGGTGAAAAAGGCCGCGCTGGCCGCTCTTGAAAAAAATGATACCCACTATACCCACAGCATGGGTAAACGTGAACTGCGGGGTGAGATTGCCCGTTACTACAAGCGTTCGTATAACGTGGACGTTTCTCCGGAGCAGGTGCTGGTCACTTCCGGCACCTCGCCGGCACTTTTGCTGGTGTTTTCAGCACTTCTAGAGCCCGGAGAACAGGTGCTGCTCTCTGATCCTTATTATGCCTGCTATCCTAACTTTATCCGTTACGCAGGCGGCGAGCCGCTCTGTGTCCCGGTGCGGGAAGAAGATGGCTTTAAGTTTAGAAAAGAAGACATTGAAGCCCGGCTGACCCCGCAGGTTCGCGGGATTATGGTAAACTCTCCTGCCAACCCCACCGGAAATGTTTTCTCTGCGGCAGAACTGTTATCCATTGCAGAATTGGCCGCCGAGGGGCGTTACCTGCTTTCCGACGAAATATATCATGGACTGAATTATGGCGGCAAGGATCATTCGGTGCTGGAGTTTACCGACCGGGCCTTTGTATTTAACGGTTTTTCCAAAAAATTCGCCATGACGGGCTGGCGCCTGGGATATGTTATTGCGCCTCCCGAATTTGTCCGGCCGCTGCAGACGCTGCAGCAAAACCTCTTTATAAGTGCCTGTTCCTTTTCTCAGGAAGCAGCCGTTGCCGCCCTGCGTGACTGTGATGCTCAGGTAGAGGAGATGCTTGCTGTTTATGATAAGCGGCGCAAATACCTTTTGGGGCGCCTGCAGCAAATGGGTATAGCTCCCGCTGTGCCGCCCACCGGTGCCTTTTACATGCTGGCCAATGTTAAAAGTTATACAGATGATTCTTATGCCTTTGCTTTTGAAGTATTGGAACAAGCCGGCGTGGCTGTAACGCCGGGCATTGATTTTGGCCCTAACCTGGAAGGGTATCTAAGGTTGTCTTATGCCAATTCTCTGGAGAACATCGAGGAGGGAATGGATAGGTTAGAAGCATTTCTGGCAGAGCGAAAAAGGGTATAAAAAAACGCATTCTCTGTTTAGAGAATGCGTTTATAAGCATTGGTTGCGGGGACAGGATTTGAACCTGCGACCTCCGGGTTATGAGCCCGACGAGCTACCAACTGCTCCACCCCGCGTCGACAAATTCTATTCTACCACAGGTTGAAGGCTTGTGTCAAGGATTGATGTGGTGAAATTTCAACTGGTCACACGAGGGGTTTTGGGCTATAATTTATGATGAATATAAAGCACAAGCGAGGTCATTATGGATAAAGAAAAAGTTTTGCCTGTAGGTGCGGGGATTTTAGTCTCCGTATTTTTTGGGCTGTCATTTATGTTTACCAGGGAAGCGTTGGACGTTTTGGCTCCTCTGCAACTCTTGGGGTTTCGCTTTGCCCTGGCCGCTTTGGCAATGACGTTGTTGCGTGCGGCAGGATGGATTAAGATTAATTTGCGCGGTAAAAATTTGCGGGCTGTGCTTCTTGTTGCCCTATTGCAGCCTTTTTTGTACTTTATTTTCGAAACCACCGGTGTCCGGTTGACCTCGGCTTCTGAGGCAGGTATGATGATGGGCCTGATTCCGGTGATGACGGTTATTCTGGAAATTCCTTTTTTAAAACCGTTCCTTCATTTAAGCAATTGGCTGCGGTGATTATGTCGGTGTCCGGCGTATTTTTTATCGTCCTGATGCAGGGAAGCGTGGACCTGAGTTATAATATCTGGGGCACCTTGGCGCTTTTGGGAGCGGTGGTTTGTGCCGGTTTATATAACATATATTCCAAAAAATCATCCGCAGCTTTTACGCCGCTGGAAATTACCTATATAATGATGTGGGCCGGAGCGCTGTTGTTTAACGGGATAGAGCTGGTGAGGCACACTCTAAGCGGCACGCTCTGGAGTATGTTAACACCCCTTACTGATCCCGCTGTGCTGTCGGCAGTTCTCTATTTGGGTATGCTCTCCTCTGTGGTGGCCTTTTTTCTGCTGAACTATATGCTATCAAAGGTTCGGGCGTCACAGACTTCCGCCTATCTCAACCTGACCACCGTGGTGGCCATTTTGGGTGGTGTGCTTTTTAGGGGAGAGTCGTTTGCCTGGTTTCAGGGAGTAGGTGCTGTAATGATTATGTCCGGCGTTTGGGGGACCTCATATTTCGGCCGGGAAAAGTCAACAACTCCTTTGCCTGTAAAGCTTTCCGGCCACAGATAAATGCGGAAAAACAGGGCAATTTGTTTTATTCATATAAAAATTAGAATTTCTTTAAATATTATAATCAATTTTTTGATTTTTTTTGATTCAGGGCAGGATTTTTCTTTACCCATAAGAATATTAATAAGTATCGCAAGTTTGCGAATTAGCAAGGTGCGCAAAATTGTGAAAAGTCTGAGTATGAATGTAATTCTAAAAACTTAAAGGGAGGGAAAAGGATGCGTGAAGTCAACGTGGCGGCTATTACAGACGCCATCGCTGAGCTAAGCATGGACGCCAACTACAACCTGGGGGATGACGTATTAAAGTCGTTTAAAGATGCCTTGGAAAAGGAAACGTCTCCTACCGGTAAAGCAGTACTGGAGCAGCTAATCGAAAATGCCCAAATCGCCAAAGAAGAGCAGGTACCCATGTGCCAGGATACCGGCTATGCCGTGATTTTTGTTGAATTGGGACAAGAAGTGAACCTGGTGGGTGGAGACCTTTATGAAGCCATTAACGAAGGCGTTCGCAGAGGCTATGGAGACGGTTACCTCCGCAAGTCCATCGTGAGTGACCCCATTAACAGGGTTAACACCAAGGATAACACACCGGCTGTTGTTCACGTCGATATTGTTCCGGGAGATAAGGTGAAGGTTACCATTGCTCCCAAAGGCGGCGGCAGTGAAAACATGAGTGCTGTGAAGATGCTCAAACCTTCCGACGGTGCCAAGGGTGTGGTTGATTTTGTGGTGGAAGCCGCCAGCAATGCCGGTTCCAACCCGTGCCCGCCCATCGTAATTGGAGTGGGAATTGGCGGTACGTTTGAAAAAGTGGCGTACCTGGCCAAGAAAGCACTTCTGCGGGAGTTGGGACAGCCCAATCCCGACCCGTTCTATGCGGAGATGGAGAAGGAACTTTTGGAGAAAATTAATAAGCTGGGTATCGGCCCGCAGGGTTTTGGCGGTCGCACCACAGCACTGGCTGTGCACATCGAGACATACCCGGCTCATATCGCCAGTATGCCCGCTGCAGTGAATATAAACTGCCATGCCGCGCGGCATAAAGAAAGAGTCATTTAACACCCGTATTTTGAGAAGGGAGGTATTCTAAATGACGGTTAAAAGAATTTCCGCACCGCTTTCCGATGAAGATATTATGGAACTTAAAGCGGGTGACAACGTATTGATTTCCGGTGTGATTTATACCGGACGCGATGCAGCACATAAAAAACTGACTGAATTGGTTGAGGCGGGGGAACCGCTGCCGGTGGATTTCACCGGTCAGATGATTTACTATGTGGGTCCTTCACCGGCTAAACCGGGCAAAGTGATCGGTTCTGCCGGCCCCACCACCAGCGGCCGTATGGACGCCTATACCCCCACCATGCTGGAGCAGGGCTTAAAAGCCTGCATCGGTAAAGGCAGCCGCAATAAAGCGGTAAAAGACGCCCTGGTAAAACATAAAGCGGTTTATCTGGCTTCCACCGGCGGAGCTGCCGCACTTTTGGCCCGGACTATAAAGAAGGCCGAGGTAGTGGCCTACCCCGAACTGGGCCCGGAGGCCATTTATCGCCTGGAGGTTGAAGATTTCCCGGCCACCGTGGTAAATGATGCCCATGGTACCGACATCTATGAAGTTGGCCGCCAGGAATACGCTTTAAACGATTAATCCGTTTAATAATAAAGGAGTGATTTTCTAAATGACGACTAAAGAAGAACTTATTGCGAAATCAAAAAAGCCTGCTCAGGATGCCATGCGTTTGCATCCCTTCTATAAGGGAAAAATTGAAGTTGACTTAAAGTGCAGTGTGCGTGACTTCAAAGATTTCGCTGTCTGGTACTCCCCCGGTGTGGCTGAGCCCTGCAAAGCTATTGCGGCCAATAAAGAATTGGTTTATGAGCACACCAACAAAGGGAACTTTGTAGCTGTTGTATCCGACGGTTCCCGTGTACTGGGCTTAGGTGATATCGGAGCAGAAGCTTCCATGCCCGTTATGGAAGGTAAAGCATTGCTCTTTAAGTACCTGGGTGGCGTTGATGCCTTCCCCATCTGCATCGATACTAAAGATACCGATGAAATCGTTAATATCGTAAAAGCTCTGCAGCCCACCTTCGGTGGTGTTAACCTGGAAGACTTTGCCCAGCCCAAGTGTTTTGAAATTCTTGACCGTCTGCGCAAAGAGTGCCACATTCCTGTCTGGCACGATGACCAGCAGGGTACCGCCACTGTAACTGTGGCCGGCCTTATTAACGCTCTGCGCTATGTCAAAAAAGACATCAAGGATGTAAAGATTGCCCTGATCGGTGCCGGTGCAGCCAACGTTTGCATCGCTAACCTGATCATCTTTGCCGGTGCTGACCCCGGTAAAATGTATATCACCGACAGTAAAGGTATCCTGCACAAAGACCGGATTCCCGAACTGAAAGAAAAGTATAAAGAAAAAGCGGACCTGGCTGAAAAGACCAATGCTGAAGGACGCAAAGGCGGAATTGCTGAAGCCATGAAGGACTGTGACGTGGTTATCGCCCTTTCCCAGCCCGGCCCCGATGTAATTAAGCCTGAGTGGGTAACAGCCATGGCCAAAGATCCCATCGTCTTTGTCTGTGCTAACCCCATTCCCGAAATGTGGCCCTGGGATGCCAAAGAAGCAGGTGCTGTAATTGTTGCCACCGGCCGTTCCGACTTCCCCAACCAGGTAAACAACTCCGTATGCTTCCCCGGTATTTTCCGTGGGGTGTTGGACGTTCAGGCTTCCACCATCACCGATGAAATGTGCATCACCGCGGCGTATACCATTGCCGACTTGGGTGCAGAAGAAGGTATTGACCCTGAAAACCTGCTGCCCAACATGGATAACGTGGAAGTATTTATCCGCCAGGCAGTAAACGTTGGCCTTAAAGCCATCGAACTGGGTATTGCCAAGAAGAACCTGACTAAAGAAGAACTGCGTGCCAAGGCAGAGGAAGCCATCTATCGTTCCCGCAACATCACCAAGATGTTGATGGACAATGACTTCATTCCCGAGCCGCCCGCTGAGTAAAAATTGTTTTTTGGCAAGACTGTGCACCGGCACTCAATGGTGAGTGCCGGCGCACAGCCGGCTTCGGCCGTTTCTTGCTTTTTGCATAAGTTTTCGGAAGATATAAACAAAAAGGGAGCCTTAGCAAACTAAAGGGGGAAAAAGATTGTGGTAAGCGATGTGAACATGGTAAACATTTTTATCATGGGCAAGAAGTATGAAGTACCCGATTCCCTGACGATCATGAACGCCATGGAATATGCAGGTTACCAGTTGGTTCGCGGTTGCGGCTGCCGAGCCGGTTTCTGCGGCGCTTGTGCCACTGTGTATCGTCTTGAAGGGGATTATGACCTGAAAGTGGGACTGGCCTGTCAGACTCAGGTTGAGGAAAATATGTACCTCACCCAGATTCCGTTCTTCCCGGCACAGAAACTTGAGTATAACCTGCAGGAATTAAAGCCCACCGCGGAGCAAATCACCGAGTTCTACCCGGAGATTTACCGGTGTATCGGCTGCAATGCCTGTACAAAAATCTGTCCACAGGATTTGAAAGTTATGCAGTATGTTGGTTATGCGCAGCGCGGACAGATTGACCGTTGTGCCGATGAGTCTTTTGACTGTGTCATGTGTGGCCTTTGTGCTTCCCGTTGTCCGGCCCAGATTACCCAGTTTAATGTTGGTATCTTGGCGCGCCGTCTGTACTCCCGTCATATTGCGCCTCCTGCTGAGCATCTGCAGAAGCGGGTGGAGGAAGTTGAGTCCGGGAAGTATGAAGCAGAGTTTGAGGAGCTAATGAAAGCTTCGAAAGCGGAACTGCGCGAGCGCTACGGTTCAAGGGATATCGAAAAGTAACAGCGGTTTTAAAACAAAACCGGCTGGACAGTCAAAGACTTGAGAACAGGAGGGAAACTGATGTCTTATACTCCGCAGATGCGAGAGCAAATTAAAAAAGTTGAAGCTACACGTACAGAACGTGTAAATAAAGGCCACTATGAGCGCATGAGCATGGACGAGCGGGACGAGGTGTTGAAAAACTACCACCCCGATTTTATTGAAGCCAGCATGCGTCCTCTGCCGGTGGGCCCCAACAAAGATTACAGAGTGCCGCATGAATTTGCCGATTTGATCGAAGCCCGCAGCCGCATTGAAGGTCTGGGTTTTGATTTAGAAAAGTTTGATTATGATGTTGATGTTCTGGTGGTAGGTGGCGGCGGTGCCGGTGCATCCGCAGCGTTGCTTGCTCAGGAGCAGGGCGCCGACGTCCTGATGGTGACCAAGCTTCGTTTTGGCGATGCCAACACCGTTATGGCCCAGGGCGGTATCCAGGCAGCGGACAAAGAAAACGACTCACCCACCATTCACTACCTGGATGTAATGGGTGGCGGCCGCTTTGAGAACGTGCCGGAGCTGGTAAAGGCTTTGACCGGCGATGCCCCCGTTGCCCTGAAGTGGCTGGAAGATCTGGGTACAATGTTTGACAAGCAGGAAGACGGCACCATGAAGAGTATCCACGGCGGCGGTACCTCCCGTAAGCGGATGCACTCTGCCCGTGACTATTCCGGTGCTGAAATTATGCGTACCCTGCGGGATGAAGTCCGCAACCGCCAGGTTCCCGTCATTGAGTTCTGTGCAGTGGTTGAACTCTTAAAAGACGAGGACGGCAAAGTGGGCGGCGCCATCCTGTACAACATGGAAACGGGAGAATACTCCGTATGCCGTGCCAAGTCTGTAATTCTGGCTGTAGGCGGTTCCGGCCGTCTGGAGTACCAGGGTTTCCCCACCACCAACCATTACGGTGCTACCGCCGATGGTCTGGTTATGGGATACCGTGCCGGTGCAGAACTGGCCTTTATGCACACCATGCAGTATCATCCCACCGGTGCAGCCTACCCGCCGCAGATTCTCGGTCTTTTGATTACCGAAAAAGTCCGCGGATTGGGTGCGGAGCCGGTTAACATTGACGGTGAGCAGTTTGTTTATCACCTGGAAACTCGGGACGTTGAAGCTGCCGCCATCATCCGTGAAGTAAAAGAGCGTCAAAAAGGCATTACCACACCCACCGGTATGGTTGGTGTCTGGCTTGACTCTCCCATGATTGACATGATTCACGGTGAAGGTACCATTGCCAAGGAACTGCCTGCCATGGTACGTCAGTTTGCCCGTTTTGGTGTGGACATCATCAATGAGCCCATGCTCATTTACCCCGCGCTGCACTATCAGAACGGCGGACTGCTCATCGATGAAAACGGTATGACCAATGTGGAAAACCTCTATGTGGCCGGTGAAGCTGCCGGTGGTATCCACGGCGGTAACCGTCTGATGGGTAACTCCCTGTTGGATATTGTGGTATATGGCCGCCGTGCCGGTAAGCATGCCGGCAGCCGTGCCAAAGACATCCAGGTCAAGAAACTGAACCTGGACCACGTGGATGCCTACCACAAGGAGCTGGAAGATGCCGGCGTAGATACTGGTGGACGCGTTTCCCCCATGCTGCTGCCGCGCTACACCCACAAAATCGAAGTAGACGAAGAATAAAAACAAAACTAAAAGCGGTGCAGGAACTAAAATCCTGCACCGCTTTTTTCTTGCAAATCGGGGACGGTCCTTTTTTCGCATTCAGTGTGCAAAATCTTGCACATTGTGGACAAATAAACCTGTCCCTCTGTCCACAGTTTAGAGGGTTTGGTCTTCGTTGTTTTCATCCAGGTCGATTACGTTTTCATCTTCGTCTTCAGGGGAGTCCAGGTTGATTACGGTTACCAGTTCAGTTGGAGTGTCGTTTACGTGGAACTGGACGTGGAAGATGGGCAGGTCTTCTTCAAAGCGGGCAAAGGCCGCAGGGTAGGTCAGGGCCTGGGTTACCGGATCATCGCCCGGTTCTTCAGTTTCCAGAAATACATCCCAGGTATGGTCCTGGTTATCCCGGTATTCGCTGAAGTTGATGCTGTAGCCGCCGGTCGGTTGTTCTCCCATGGAGGCGACAAGATACAGTGCGCCGTCCATCTGTAGGGCGTAATAACCTTCCTCTTCAAGATCCACATGCACCATCACTAACTCAGGCACTTCTTCCTCGGAAATAATGTTTTCCTGAGGGATGGGAGTGGTCCCCGGATCTATCCTGTCGTTATTATTGTTATTGTTGTTGTTTTGCTCACCGTTTGGGGCACACCCCGCAGCCAGTAGTATCATAAGCAACCCTATTATTGTTAGCTTTATTAATTTATGCACAGGCTTTTTACCCCCTTACTCATTTGTTTTATTACGAACGGAAATGATTTTATCATCCATGGTGGCAGATTTGTCCCGCCGGTCATCAATCTTCAGGGTTGTGTAAACCCGCAGTGCGCCGTGTTCAAACGGAACCTCGTGGAGCTTGCGCAGCAGCGGCCAAAGCGTGTCCAATTCTCCCTCGATGATGGTGGACATGGGGGTCAGTTGATAACGAATCTTTTCCTGGCCCGCCAGTACATCATGAACGGCGGCCACGAATTCGCTGACGCTGGTTGTGGCTGTCCCCAAAGGAACAATGGAAATTTCAATGATCGCCAAAAAGAACACCTCCTTAACCACATTTTATCAGAGGGACGATGGTCTATACAGTTAAAATTTGATTAACAAGCAGGAGAAAAAAGGAAGATGCAGAAAGAAAGGGGAACGAAAGACAGGAGGTAGAGGCCATGAATTTATTGGAAGGTATCCGGATACTTGACCTACCC
>NZ_ACJM01000018.1 GCF_000174415.1 Dethiobacter alkaliphilus AHT 1 | reverse complement strand
GTTAGAGAAGATTTGAATGGCTCCAATTTGTTTTGAAGCATTGTTGTTCGTCCGGTTCAGGGCCAAGCCCTGCCTTGACAAAACGTAAAGTGTTACATCGTAATCGATGTTACTTCGCATGGCATTTCCTGTTTAGTTTTCAAAGAGCAAATTGCCGAAAAATATGGCCGCTCTGTTTAGGAGCGACTCTATGAATGTTACCACACTTTCGGGCGTTTGTCCATCCCTTTTTTACCGTTAGATTCTGGTAATGGTGGCAATATTCTCGCTGCCGCAACAGCGAATATAAATATAACATCCGTGAGCAAGAAAAACAAACTGTCCTAATGAAGTCTATCACCAATTAGATAAAATTAAACGCTTTTACCTCAGGCAAAAGCGTTTAATCTACGTTTTTCACATTAATTTATCTGGATGTCATTCCTTTTCCCGTAAAGTGGGGAAGAGGATAACGTCGCGAATAGAAGGAGAATCGGTCAGCATCATAATTAAGCGGTCAATCCCGATTCCCAGACCTCCGGTGGGCGGCATACCATACTCCAGGGAAAGAAGAAAGTCTTCATCCAGCATATGCGCCTCTTCATCTCCGGCTTCTCTTTTTAGAACCTGCTGCTCAAAACGCTCTCGCTGATCCAGGGGATCGTTTAGCTCGGTGAAAGCATTGGCAATTTCACTGCGGGCCATAAAAGCTTCAAAGCGATAGGTCATGGACGGATCATCTGCTTTTTTCTTTGCCAGAGGAGAGACTTCAATGGGATAATCCATTATAAAGGTAGGCTGAAACAACTGACCTTCCACAAACTCTTCAAAGAGTTCATTCATAATTTCCCCGCGGGAAGTGCCCGCCTTTACTTCCAGGCCTTTTTGCTTTGCCGCTTCCCGGGCCTCTTCAGCAGTTTGTATGTTATTGAAGTTAATGCCTGCGTATTTTTCAATGGCCTCCACCATGGTTAAGCGGGGCCAGGGAGATGTTAAATCCAACTCCTGTTCCTGATAAGGAACCTTTAATGTGCCCAGCACTTTTTGCGCAACTGTGGTGATAAGTTCTTCTGTCAGGGTCATCATATCCTCATAATCGGCCTGGGCCTGATAAATCTCAACAGAGGTAAACTCGGGATTATGCTTGGTGGATATTCCTTCATTACGGAAGATACGGCCTAACTCGTAGACCTTATCCATCCCGCCCACCACCAGGCGTTTTAAATGAAGCTCGGTGGCAATGCGCAAATAAAGGTTCATATCCAGCGCATTGTGGTGTGTGATAAACGGCTTGGCCGAGGCACCACCGGCCAGGGTGTGCATAACCGGGGTTTCTACTTCCAAAAAACCATCACTGTTAAGGAAGTTGCGGATTTCCTGAACAATTTTACTGCGCAGAACAAAAGTCTTCTTCACATCCGGATTCACAATCATGTCCAGGTAGCGCTGGCGATAGCGCATATCTACATTGGTGAGGCCGTGCCATTTTTCCGGCAGAGGGCGCAGGGATTTAGCCAACAACTGTAGTTCCTTTACCGCCACCGTTACTTCTCCCCGCCGGGTACGGAAAACATCCCCCGTCAGGCCTACAATATCACCTATATCTAATAGTTCGAAAACATCATAAGTACGTTGTCCCACATCATCAAGCCGTACATATATCTGTATTTGGCCGCTTTCATCCTGTAGATTGGCAAAGGATGCTTTACCATGGGCACGCACAGTCATTAAACGGCCGGCCAGAGTTACCGACTGCCCGTCCAATTCATCAAAACGACCGATAACATCGGCCGCATAATGTGTAACAGGATATTTATTGCCGTAAGGCTCGATGCCCATTTCTTTTAGCTTGTCCATTTTTTGCCGCCGGACAGCTTCATGCTCACTCATCATTTCTGTCATTTAAAAAATCACCTACCAAAAACTGCAGCCAGGCCGCAGAAAGAATTACGATATTTTTACGATTTGATATTTGAGAATCCCGGCGGGTACAGATACTTCCACAACATCATTGAGTTTTTTACCCAAGATGGCTTTGCCCACTGGTGATTCATTGGAGATCTTGTTCTCTGCCGGATTGGCTTCAGCAGAACCTACAATAGTATACTCAAAGTCTTCATCAAACTCCAAATCCTTAAGGATTACGGTAGAACCGACGGAGACGGTTTCACTGTCGGTTTCTTCATTAATTAACTTCACATTGCGCAGCATCTTTTCCAAGGTGATAATGCGGCCTTCAATAAAAGCCTGTTCGTTTTTGGCATCTTCATACTCTGAATTCTCAGAGATATCCCCAAAAGAAATCGCTGTCTTAATTCTATCTGCCACTTCACGACGCTTAGTGGATTTCAGATAGTCAAGCTCCTTCTCTAATTTCTCCAGGCCTCCCTGAGTCAAAATTACTTCTTTGCTTACCATATCTCTCGCTCCTTTGCAATAAGCATGCTCTCAAGTATATTCAGGCAGAGCAAAAATGTTTACTACAGATTTCACATCTGCAAGAAAGGCGCGTCGGTCAAACCTTACGCGCGCTTTACAGTGAACGGTCCCGCTGCTGCTTTGCAAATTGCAAAGCTCAATAATTTCCGGCGGCACAAATTAAATAACGAATCGCCAAAACGGCGATTCAACTCAAAAAACAATATTTTACTTTTTCCTATTATGGCTAGTCCGCGCCCAATTATTACAGCTTATGATTTGCAATTTTTTCTAGTCCATTATAAAACAGGAATTATTCTTTGTCAAACAACAAAAAACAAACGTAACACCAACGTAATGATTTCTTAACGGCAAAAAAAATAGCCAGGGATTACCTGGCTAGCTTTGTGACAGTTTCTGCGTATTGCGTTGAGCATTTTTGCGAATGTTCTCGATGGTTTCCGGAGAAATAGCCCGTTCAAAGCTACGAAAACCGGAAATCTTAAAGCCGTGTTTTTCCGCCAGGCGGGAGATGTCATCTACCTGGGCAACAGACAAATCCCTTCCCAATGTAAAGGACTCATACTTGCCCTCCAGGGACAGAATCATGGTCTCTGCCATACAGGCGTACGATGTGCGCGGCGGAAAACCGAAGTTAAATCCAAAATCCACATCTCCCGGCACATCCACCACACCACCTTCGATGACCAGCACATCATCACGGAGCTCAGCGGCCCGTTTGGATACATCACGGGGTCGGGCCACATCACAGACAATGGCCCCGGGTTTCAGATCCATCACGTCAATCACCGCTTCTGCAGATCCGGTAACCGCTATAATAATATCAGCCCGCTGTACCGAGCGCTTAACATCGGAAGAGACTTTTGTGGCCAGACCTGTTTCCCGCATAATGCGAGCCGATAATAGATCAAGTTTATTTTTGTCACGGGCCAGAAGAGTTAAAAACCGGGCATCCCGGGCCAGAATTCTGGCACAAACGCTGCCGATGGAACCGGTGGCTCCCATAACCAACACTTCTGCGTTGGCAAGATCGATACCCATTAACTCTGCTGCCTTTTTCGTGCCCTGCAAAGCCGTGGCCACCGTATAGCTGTTTCCGGTAGTCACTGCAATATCAAGATTTTTGGCAACGGTGATACCGGCATCGCCCACAACCGATGTCATGGCACCAAGGCCGACAATTTTTGCGCCCAGCTTCTCCGCCACTTTCCCGGCCCGGATAATTTTATTTATAACTTTATCCTCCGGAAGCTCCACCATCTGTTTTGAGGTCAGAGGGCAGGAAACAAAGTGTCCTGATGTTTGCGCATAATCCGACTGCACACCGGTTATCTCCGAAACTTTAAACGGTGGCAGTGCTTTAACTACCGTTTCCACCACCGGCACAGGCCAGCTGCGCATAAATTTTAATTTCCTGAAAACATCATCCAGTTCAATTGGATGAATTATAAAAGCAAAATCTCCCATGATGCCCTCCTATACCTCATTCAAATTTGTAATACGCGGGACAAAATTTACCGCATCAAGTAACGCTTCATACTCCCCTGAATCCAGCTCGCGATCTTTACCCGACAGAGCCACCAAAAGCGCCTCCATCACATTGGTGCCAAAGGAGCGCCCGTTTAATTCAGGAGTTGTGGTGATAAGGGTTGCAACGCCACGCTCTTTTAACAGGGCCACATCATCACTGGTGGTGGTGTTTGTGATGATTGTTTTGTTTTTCATATTCTCCGGCATGTACCGCCGGATAAAATGGAAATCCCCTGCAATAACATCAGCCTCGGCAAACAGTCCGGAGGCTTTAGGCTTGTTTTCCTCCTGTTTTTTCCCTGTGGGATACAACATGGATAAGGGAAGCTGACAGATAAACGGAGCAAGTAATCGTGCCACCTTTTCCAGCGCCTGCAGTGAGCGCAAAGGAACCGGAATCCCCACCGTAAATACCAAATCACCCAAAGTTAACCTGCAACCGGCCGCATCAAGGGCCTGTGCCATGCCAAACCGGTCTGCGCCGGACATCATCAGCACCTTTGTATTTTCATTTAGAATTTCAGTCTGTTCAAGTAAATATTCAATTACTTTCCGCTCCAGGGTATTCTTTAACCCGGAGCCGTCAACAATGGGGGAAAGCTTTGCAGCCCGCACCACGTTTTTGGCATCGCGCAGAATGTAGCGCGTCTGACCGGCATATACATATAGATCCATACCGCCAAGCCCGAAAGCATCAACCTTACCATCCAGCCTGGAGATCATCTCCACCATTTTGGCCATATCACCGTCGGTACCGATTCTTTCCACCCGGCACAGCTCTCCTGCCATTTCCACTTCCACCGCATGGTTCCGCTTAGAGGAACCAAGACTGATACTAATAACTTGCTTCACCGTTTTCCCTCCCCATAGCTGTCCTGCATAAACGGCTTTAGCATATTCTCCACATTTTGTGGATTCACATAAACATCGCCGGTAATGGGCGAAGGCCCAATTTCCGTGGTCAACACTTCATTATCCAAAAGTGCCGCCGCCAGACGGTTCCATTTTGCCGAACAAAATACTAAAACTATGTCACACTGCTGAAACTGCTCGATTATGCTAATGGCATGGTTAAAAAAGTCTATACCGCTGCCGCCCTTAACCAGCTGCCAGCGTTCATTGTCTGATAAAATCAGGCGCTGTTCAATACCATAGCGGTCGGCCAAATCATTCAGCTCTTCCTTGTTTTCCACCGGAAAAGCCATGAGGCCCAGGCAACCGCCCTTCCTTACACTGCCAATGGACTCCAGGCGCGAAATAAATGTCCTGTCCAGTTGCAATTTGGCCGCAACTTCCTGCTGCGACAATCCTTCGCTGCGCATCTTCACTATACGGCGCACAATTTCATCTATTTTTGCCACGTTAATAAGTTTTTCACCAATTCGCACAAACTCCATAGCTCTTACCTCTATCTTTATTCATGTGCACAAAATTGTATACAACCGGATTCTACCATAGTTTAGCATTCTGCGCAATCCTAAAAAAATTATTGTCCGGGCAGGTTCTCCAATATCGCCGTCATTTCCTCTTTTGTTTTGGCCCGCATAATTTCATTGCGGACCTGAGCTGCTCCGCGCATCCCTTTTAGATACCAGGCCATGTGCTTGCGCATTTCACGCACTCCCATGTATTCACCTTTTTCATCTACAACCATCTTCAGATGCCGACAGGCCAGTCGTACCCGTTCAGCCATTTCCGGCTCCGGCAGCAGTTCTCCGGTTTCCAGGTAATGCACCGTCCTACGGATTAACCAGAGATTTCCCAACACGCCGCGGGCCAACATTACCGCATCACAACCTGTTTGCTGCAGCATTCTTTGTGCATCCTGCGGTTCCCAGATATCCCCGTTCCCAACCACCGGAACACGCAGAGCCTCTTTCACACGGGCAATTACCGACCAGTCTGCCCTGCCGCTGTATCCCTGCGCCCGGGTGCGCCCATGAACCGTAACAGCGGCAGCACCTGCTTCCTGTACGGCCAAAGCCACCTCAACCGCGTTTACCTCAGAATCGTCCCATCCCTTGCGCATTTTCACCGTCACAGGCATGGTCGCAGCGTCGCAAACCGCTTTGGTGATGGCATATGCTTTATCGGGATCCCGCATTAAGGCACACCCTTCGCCTTTGCCGGCCACCTTTTTTACAGGACAACCCATATTAATATCCAAAAGGTCCGGAGCCTGCCCGTTACAGAGCTCGGTGGCCCGGGCAAAAATTTCCGGATCGCTGCCAAACAGTTGAATACCAATGGGGCGCTCTTGCGCAGTAAAACGGGCAATTTTCAACGTCTGCTCCGGAGCGCATACCGCACCTTTGGCACTGATCATTTCCGTAAAAACCAGCGCACATCCCATCTCCCGGGCCAAAATACGAAAACTGCTGTCTGTTACTCCGGCCAAGGGAGCAAGTATTACTTTATTCTGCAATGCCAGGCTACCAATCTGCATTCTTGCACTCCTTTAACAAAAATAGTCTCTGTATAATATAGTACAGCAAGCCTGACAAAGCAAGAAAGGCGCGCTTATTCGGTTCCCTCAGCGCGCGCTTCAGTACTGTATACAGCTGCAGCTTTTGCAAATGCAAAGCGTTATAATTTCTACAGTAAAAAAAAGCACCCGTTATATTACGAGTGCTTTGCCACGTTGTTTTCAGGCAACACAAAGAGGTCTTCCAGCGGCACGTCCAGGACGCGCGCAAACTTTTTTATCAAATCAACCCTGGGATATTTACTACCCCTTTCAATTGTGGAAAGCATACTGACCGAAATCCCTACCTCACTGGCCAGATCATGCTGTGTTAATCTTTTTAACCTGCGTAATGCCCGCAGACGGCGCCCTAACAGTTCGGACATGTGCCATCATCCCTCCTTGTTGTTACAATAATTTCATTTCTGCACTTTTCGACATAAACATCAAAAAATCCTGCCTGTCAGAACATTTTCTGACAAGCAGGATTTTTACTCTCTTTATATTTTAACCGCTGTACCATAAACATAGATTTCTGCGATTCCTGTGGAAATGGTGGACGATGAATAACGCATCCCCACAATGGCATTAGCTCCCAGATTTTCCGCTTCAGCAATCATATCTTCTGTGGCACCGTCACGCACCTCGGTCATCAGGTCGCCGTACTCAGATACATCCCCACCGGTTATCTTGCGAATGGAAGCCATAATGTCCTTTCCCAAATGAACAGCCTTAACCCGGTTACCGCGCACAATTCCCAACACCGTGTAATCAACCTTTAAATCTGTTGTGGTCAGCAGCATAATAATTCCTCCTTAAAATTCTTTTCTTTCCAACATATTCATCCCCGTCATCAGGAATACTCCACTTAACACCAGCATAATCAAAACCGGCCAAACGGGGAAAACGCCTCCAAGGAAATACTCGGCACCACCCATATGGGTAAAAATAGAATATACTCTGGTGGCATTAAACCACCCCAGAACTGAGTTAACCAAAAGCACCACTGCCGCCACCCCAGCAGCCTTCACCGAATCATCCAACAATGTGGAAACAAATACGGTAAACAGATAAATGGTGGTCAGACCCACACCGGTTATTAGTGTGGCTACAAATAAGCGGCCAACCTCTACAACCTCCGGCCTGGCAAGTACTGCATACAGAATCATGACTCCGGTAGACACTGCAATAATTAACCACAGCATAAGCGACCCCGCTATTACCTTACTGAAAAATACAGCACGGCGGGAAATGGGCCTGGTCAACAGGAAGCTGATGGTCTTATTGCTAACCTCCCCGGCTATTGTGCTCATGCCTAAAAGAATAACCACAATGGTACCTATCTGGTATAAATTCTTGGCATTCCACTGGCTCCACAGGAATGCGGAGAAACTACCCATGATTTGTGGTGGAATCAGCTCGGCAATCCACCCCAAATCGCCAAAACCTTCATACATCCCTATGATTGTGTCATACATCAGTGGCAGTGATAACGAAAGCAAAGACATCACAATGAGCCCCAAAACAAGTTTCCAGCGGTTCTCCCTGAACTCCTTGGCTATGAGGGTCTTACTCATCAGCTATCACCCCGCTCTTTCTCGATAAAGATGTCCTCCAGGTTACGGTCGATTACATCCAGAGTAAAGTGAGGTACGCTTTTAAAACGCTGCAGAATCTCCTGCAGATTATCTTCCACCGACACCACGTACGCACTTCCCTCTTTTACCACATTAACAACTCCCGGAAAGGAAAACAAATCATCTTTAGGTTCATGCTGAAAAACAATTCGTATCTTCTTTACTGTAGTCTTTAGCTGATCCACATCACGGACCTCTATTAGCCTACCCTGATTTATGATGGCCACATGATCTGCAATCCGCTCCACATCATGCAGCAGGTGGGAAGAAAAGAAAACGGTTCTTCCCTGCACCGCCAGCTCCTCCAACACAATTCGCAAAAATTCCTGCCGATTGATAGCGTCAAGTCCTGATGTGGGCTCATCCAGTATCAGCAATTCCGGCTCGGGAGCCATGGCAATCACCAGCGCCAGCTGGGTTTTCATCCCCTTAGACAGATTTTTTATCTGTTGCTTTTTGGGCAGGTCAAAAAATTTAAGATACTTGTCGGCAATCTGTCTGTTCCACTTTGGATAAAAAGGACGGCAAAATTCCAAAATCCCCTCCACCGACATATATTCATACAGACTCTGCACCTCTGCCACATAACCAACCTTCTGCCGCAATGCCACGGAGTGCTGCGCAATATCATGACCGAGGATTTTCCCGCCACCCTGGTCAGGTCGTAGCAACCCAAGCATCATTTTTATGGTTGTGGTCTTACCCGCCCCGTTTGGGCCAAGAAAACCAAAGATGCTGCCTTCCGGTATCTGAAGCGTCAAATCTTCCACCGCTACTTTTTCCCCGAACGTTTTTTGCAATCCCTGCAGGTCAATTGCCCAGTGCATTACTCATCCTCCCCCTTTAACCGGTCCTGCCAGACCGCCATTTTTTTTGCAAACTTTTCTTGCAGCACAGCCGGCGAAGCCCCCAACTGATATGCTTCTACAAACAAAGTTTCCAACGCCTTATCCAAAGCGGCTTCCTGCACTCCTCCAAAGTCCTCTTCCCGCTCTGCCACAAAAGTGCCCAGGCCTCTGGCCACCCTGATAACACCCTCCCGCTCCAACTCCTGGTATACCTTGGCAACGGTATTGGGATTTACCGTAAGCTTTAGCGCCAGTTCACGGACGGAAGGCAGCTGTTCTCCCGGCTTTAACACACCGCCGGCCACCGCTTTTTTTACCTGCTCTTTAAGTTGTACATAGATTGGAACTCCACTGTGCGGATCCACATAATACCACATAACGCCTCCGTAGTGCTGTACTATATCACTAATACACCCTAAGAATATTACACCCCATAGCTAAAGTCAAGGCGCTACACAAAAAAAAGAGCTGGTTTCCCAGCCCTTTTCTAAATAATATAACTTTATTGCTACCCTGTTTTCTGCAGCGTCTCCCACTTACCGCATCTTCCACCCCAGCGGGCCAGAATCTCATCATCCACGGAAATATTAACAATCTCGCATAAGTTGGGGCAGCTCTGACACTCAAAACTAGACGCCTGATAGTCCATCTCCGAGACAGCAAAGCCGCGGAAATCTGTTTTTTGTTTTTCTTTGGCCGTAGATTTTGCTAAAAGCGCAGCACCAACAGCACCCATCACACTATAGTGCTCCGGGATAACGATGTCTACACCCAGCGCCTTTTCAAACGCCGCCCTGATCCCCACATTAGCCGCCACGCCGCCCTGAAATACAACGGGGGAAAGGATTTCCTTACCCTTACCTACATTGTTTAGGTAATTGCGCACCAGCGCGTCACAAAGCCCGGCGATAATATCTGGAGCAGAGTGCCCCATCTGCTGTTTGTGGATCATGTCCGACTCGGCAAAAACGGAACAGCGTCCGGCAATTCGCACCGGCCCCTTGCTTTGCAGTGCCAGGGAGCCAAACTCCTCAATAGGTGTGTTGAGCCGTTCTGCCTGATGGTCAAGAAATGAGCCGGTTCCCGCGGCACAGACGGTATTCATGGCAAAATCCACAACAATGCCGTCCCGCAGCAATATAATTTTGGAATCCTGTCCACCGATTTCAAGAACGGTCTGAACATCGGGCACCATAAACGAAGCTGCCACCGCATGGGCGGTGATCTCATTCTTCACAGTGTCGGCACCCACAATAACACCGGTTAAAGTCCGGGCACTACCGGTGGTTCCCACACCACATATCTCAACATTCTTGCCTCTGATTTCCTCTTCAACCTTGCGCATCCCTTCCTGTACAGCTTTAATGGGCTGTCCCTGGGTGCGCATGTACAGATTGGCCAGCACCTGGCCTTCTTCATTGATAATTACCATATTGGTACTTACCGAGCCAACATCAATGCCTAAGTATGCATCCATCAAATCGCCTCCTGCTTATTGCGCTTCTCCTTCAGTAAATCTAAAAATGCTTCCATCCTTGTTTCCACACCTGCGCGGCCGGTCTGTTCATCCAAAAACAGCGTCATTACCGGTATTCCTTTATCACGGGTAATGGTGGGCATAATACTTTTGGCCACAATCTCCGGAATACAGGTAAAGGGAGCCAGCTGGATCACCCCGTCAAAACCCTTATTGGCATAAATCACAGTCTCGCCAATACTGTTTTGTCCATGCCCCCCCACCAACTGATTAAGGTAGGGAACGGCCATTGCCCGAATGTCTTTTTCACCATTGGATACCGCATTATCTTTGGTCCAGTTGGTGAGAAAGATTGAGCGGTGCACATACACGCCCATATCTCCCAACATCTTTTCAATATCATGATTGACAAACGGCTCCAGCACCACATAGATTTCGCCGATAATACCAATTTTCAGCGGTGTAAACGTTTCATCCACCGGTACAGCTCGCATATCCTGAAGAGCCGCATCCTTTGCTTCCAAAACCTTAGACACCGAACCGGCATCGTCAATATATCCCAAGCCACGCTCATACGTCTTTGTAATCTGCTGCTTGGACACGGCCAGGGGCCGTAATTCATGGAGCAACCCTTCCAATTCATCGAGCGCCCGCAATTTTTCCCACGCCACACGAAAGACACGGTAGAAGTTAGTCCAACTGGAAGTGGGCCGCACCAGGCTTTTTACATTACGGTAAAAAGTAAGCGGAGCCATCAGGGGCGGCTCCAGCACAAGCATCTTTACAGGATAACCCATATCATGGAGAATGCGTTTGTGCAGCTCCCCATAATAACCGGCCCGACACGGGCCAAAACCACCGGAAGTAGTAAGGCTGTCGGCACCTGCCTCCACCGCCTCCAGATATGTTCCCATAAGTATTTTAAAAGGCAGGCAGGCAAACTCCGGCGAATGCTGCACACCCAAAGAGAGTGTTTTTTTAGTGGGCTTGGGAGGATAAATAACCTCGTGCCCCAGGTTTTCCAGCAGGTAGCTGATAGCGATATGCGAAGTCCCCATATAAGGAAATGAAATCTTCATAGTATCCCCTTCTTTCTTTTTAAAAGGTCCACAAAAGCTTCCACCCGTGTAGCCACACCGGCTTCCCCGGTGTGCTCGTCAATGGTAATGGACATCAAGGGGATCTGACTGTTTTCCTTTGCTTCCAGTTCAATGAGCCTGTTGGTCATGGCATCGGGGCCACAGCCAAAGGCCGTCACATGAATCATACCGTCCACCGTTTGGTCGCGCAAGTAATGCTGAGCAGCCCAAACCACCCGGTTGCTATAATACCAGAAAAGATTCTTGGGCAACGTTTTGCTCATCTTTTTCAAATCTTTTTCCGAAACCATCTCCGGTGTCACAACATTAACACCATGTTCCTTCAGCTTCTTCAATAAGCCCACGCTGACATAATTGTCATAGAGAGCATATGGATAACCCAGTACCGCCAGCTTTATAGCATCCCCGGTTTCCGCCGCCTTGTCAGGCTCTTCCCCACTTTCCAAAAGCGGAAACGCCTCGGCGGGAGTCAAACCATGTAATAATAATTTCCTGTAGCGGGAAAAATTATACCTTGCCTGCCAGATTGCCCGCAGGATTTGCAGCTTATTATCTGTAAACCGCTGCCCCACCCGGAACATAAAGCGATACAATTCAAACCTGCTCTTTTTCATGTCCAACCGGTTTTCTATGATTTCCGGCAGTTCAGAAATGGAATATCTCACCATATCAGGAAGGCCCAAAAATTTTGGACACAGTGTGTTTTTCCCATCCAGAGAAACCAAGCGGGGCAGAAACAGAATATCTACTTTGTCTTTTAATGCAGATACGTGTCCGTGTAACAGCTTAATAGGGACACAGGCATCGTTTACTGTTTCTTTAACCCCTTCATCCAGAAGTGCTTTGTTGGAGATGGGTGAAACCACTACTTCCGCACCCAATCCCTCAAAAAACGGTTTCCAGAGAGGATAGAACGTAAAAAATGACAATGTCATTGGAATTCCGACTCGCATAGCTTCACCCCTTTTCTCCCTTTGCGCACACGCAAAGTCGCATTCCCAATATTCTTCTATTCGCGGATTAGCCAAATATTCCTGCTCATTTACATTAACAAGACCTTAACATCATCGCGTATTTCGACAAAAACAAAACCCGCACAAAGAGAAAACAGCCTAAAACAGGCTGCTAGCGTATTTCTTTAAGTGTTTTACGATACTCCTGGGCTCGCTGGGCATAGATTTCTGTGACCCGTCGTATGCGGTCAATCTCCTCCGGCTTTAGTTCTCTCACCACTTTGGCCGGAGAACCCACAGCCAAAGTGCCGGCAGGTATCTCACCGCCTTCCCGCACCAGCGCCCCTGCTCCAACCAGGGCATTCTCTCCCACCTTGGCCCCGTCTAAAAGCGTGGCACCCATGCCGATCAGTGCACCGTCTCCCACGGTACAGCCATGCAAAATGGCCTTATGGCCCACCAGCACATGATCACCGATCACCGTTGGGTAGGCACCGTCTACATGAATCATGGAATTATCCTGGATATTGGTGAAGCGCCCGATTTTAATTTCATTTATATCTCCCCGCACCACAGTATTAAACCAGATGCTGCTGCCTTCTTTTATTTCCACTCGGCCGATAATATGTACCCCGGGCGCAAGAAACACATCTTCTGCCACTTTAGGCTCATAGTCCAGGTATTTATAGATCATAAGACCACCTCCTACCGCTTATATTTCCAGATAAACAGAAAAAATCCTCCGCTTCCGGAGGATTTTACTTTTATTCTTCAGCTATTTCACGGGGCCAAGTGCAAAAACCTGCTTTCTCCTCGGCCACTTTTCTGTCGACTCTCTCAGTTGTATCCTTGGAAACAATGTAGCGAACCAGCCACGAAAATCCTAGAAAAACGGAAAATAAAACGACATAAGCCAGTGGACCCATATGCACACCCCTTTCTTCAATAATCCTTCTTAGTTGTCAGCCGACAACCCCCATCGTCGGGCATTTTTGGTTAAGTAATTATATTATATGTATTTGCAAGCGAATTGTCAATAAATTCTGACAAGTTAATTTAATAACTTTTATCGTTACGTTCGTAACGTAACAAGGCCGGACAAGCAGGCTCTATCAGCCTGCTTGTCCACCATATAAGTATTCCCGTGTTAACGGCATTTTGTTATTTAGCCCGTTGGAGAACAAGAGCTGGTGGATATCAAGCCCTGTACGCTCAAAGGACACACTACAGCCGGTCAGATATAACCGCCACATCCGCACAAACTCCTCTCCATACCGTTCTTTGACACTGTCGGTGACCCGCTCATAATTCCTTGCCCAGCAGTCTGTAGTCATTGCATAATGCATGCGCAGGCTTTCCGCATCCAACAGATGAAAGCCATGTTCAGGCAGCTCCCAGGCAACCTCTCTGAACGAAGGAATGTATCCCCAGGGAAAGATATATTTCTCCAGCCAGGGATTTGTGGCTCCTTCACGGGGGCGGGTGATGGTGTGTAGCAAGGACAGTCCCCCTGGCTTGAGCATGGATTTAATGGCTTTAAAATATTCAGGAATGTTTTCCTTGCCCACGTGCTCAAACATCCCTACGCTGACAACCTTGTCAAAGGTTTGTTTCTCTTTTGCTAATTCGCGGTAGTCTACCAGCCTGACAGACACTTTATCATTAAGCCCCTCTGAATCAATTCTACGCTGAGTCTCCTTTAGTTGCTCCTCACTGAGGGTAACACCCATTGCTTTAACACCATACTGTTTTGCTGCCCGAATTATCAGCCAGCCCCAGCCGCTGCCTATATCTAGTAGCTTCTCGCCCTCCTTTAAATTCAGCTTACTGAGGGTATGATCTATTTTTTGCAGCTGTGCCTGGTGCAGGGTATCCTCAGGTGAGCGAAAATAGGCACAGGAATAACTCATGGTATCGTCTAGCCAGAGTCTGAAAAAGTCATTCCCCAAATCGTAATGGTATCGGACTCCTTCAACTTGAGCATCTTTTGATGTCTGTTTCTGCCTGTCCAAAAAACCCTTCAGCAGCGCGTGCAGGTCTTCGGAAAAAGCCTCTTCATTATCAACTGCCAGCCGGAAAACGTCCCTTAAATCACCCTCAACATCAATTTTTCCCTGCATATAAGCTTCCCCAAAGCGGACTTTGGGGTCTGCCAGCATCTCCTGCAAAGGCAGCTCCTCCCGGAAAATCAGGCGGAATGCAGGGTTTGCAGTCCGGCTTGTTTCATCACCATAGAACTCTATGCTCCCATCCCAATATTTCACCTCAAACGGTATCCCCTTCATCCTGGAGAAAACCATTTGATAGCAGGATTTCTGCAGCTGTGCCTGACCCTGCTCAATCTTCTCTTTAATAGCGCCGGTACTCATATCAACACCTCCAAAACTTATTTGCGTAATCCTGTCCGGCTTTCCGTTTGAGGGCCTGCTAATTTTATTGTAATATACTGAATATTTGATTTTACTAATAAATAGTTAACGATACTCGCTCATACTACAAAGATACCTCCGCTCCAAAAGGAGCAAGAGGCATCCGTAAAACCTTGATTTAGTTTACTTTTTTGAGGACTGGCGGTTAGTTAAATTAAACGGCCACCAGTTATTTTGCACCAGTATTGTGGCCATGGCCGGGATAAATAGCGGCAGCAAAAAGACAACGTAGAATATCAGCCCGGTAATAATCCAGGTACCTATCTGCAGCAGAGACAATACGCCGGAAAACATCATTGCTCCGAAAGTGGAGGCCACAATAATTGTGGCCGACAGAATGGGACTGCCCACCCTTTTCATTGCAGAAATCATAGCTCTTTTTACAGATTCTTTGTCCAGATCACCCTTTTCTTTTTCAATTTCCTCCCGGAAGCGGTTTATCAGAAATATTGAGTAATCCACACCCAAAGCCATGAGCATGGCAAAAGCAAAAAAGGGAACGGACCACATAATTCCGGGATAGCCCAGTAAGTTGATAAAGATCAGCTCTGTTAACGCTCCGGAAGCCAGATAGGCAACCCCTAAAGAAATCAAAGTATAAAGGGGCATCACCATTGATTTAAAAAGAATAACCAAAACAGCAAAAATGCCAATTGTAATAAAAGTACCTGTGCGCACAAAATCATTGTGGGATAAGTCCCGTAAATCCCTGTTATGAGCAGGCAGGCCCCTGACCGCAAAGCGCTCCTCTTCAAATGCCGTATTTGTCAAAGTAAACGCGGTCACGTCCTCTATCTCAGAGACAATTTCCATGGCTCTGTCGCCATAAGGGTTTACGTCGCTTATCACCGGCAAAAAAGCTACTCTTTTATTTGCCGTCCCGTACCCTTCCCATAAATCGCCAAACAATTCTTCATACGTTTCTAAAGGAACAAAAAAACCTTCCAGAGGATTCTTGTCCTGATTGCCAATTTCTTCAAAAATATTTTGCAGATCCGACAACCCGGTTTTTAATTCACCGAAGCCGGCGAGAATATCTTCCATTCCGGCCGATAAAGCGCGCAACCCCTCTTCCATTTGCTGTAGCTGTTCCAATAACATGGACTGACCTCTGGCCATTGAATCAAGCTCTGTACTTAGTGTTGCAGCACCTCTCTCCAGTTCATGCAGCCCCAGTGAAACTTCTTCCAAGCCGTGTTTCAACTGCCTGACATCTGAGAGCATGGCTGCAAATTCCCTCTCCACAGGTAGAAATGCCTGCTCGATATTATCCTCCAGAGCCGCAGCAAAGTTACTTAACTGCGCTACGATCTCCTCAAGACCGGCATAGTAATCTTTATCTTTAATGCTGTCCTTGGCCGCAGATAACTTTTGTCTAACTGCTTCCATATCTTGAATGCTCTGCACACCTTCATAAATCTCTGCCAATATTTCTTCTACCTGTTCAAAGCGCTCCCCTAATGCTGCCAGCTTATTTTCAAGCGGCACAAAAGCATCCTTAATTCCTTCTTCCTTTTCGGGCACGATTTCAACAATCCGGATTTTTATGGCCTCAACTGTTTCTTCTTTATACTCAATTCCGGCAAGAATAGCAGATAGCATGTCCATCTTTATTTCCAGAGCTTTTTCTAAAGTTTCTCCTCCTTCCATCTCAGGGAGGTTTTCCAATAGCTCCTGGAAATGATCTTTAAAGTCTTCAATCTCTGCTAATACTGTTTCAATTTTTTCTTCCAGCGGCAAAAAAAGTTCGCCGATTTTTTCCTCCAGCTCAGGGATAAGGTTAGTAAGCTTCTTTTTCAGATCCTGTACATCGGCATAATATGCTTCCACCTGCTTTTCAGCTTCCTCTATAGCCGCCAGTATTTCATTTATCCCGTGGCGGCTTTGCCGAATTCCGGCTGACAGGTCGCCGGCCCCTTTTGCCGCTTCCCGTGTTCCCGTAACCAGCTGATACAGTGCTGCCTGACCTTCTTTTAATCCGGCCTCTGCAGCCGATATTTCCCCAAGCATTACTCTTATGCCGTCTTCCATTTCCCCCATGTCGGACAACCCTTCATCCAGGTTGCCGGCTATATCACGGGCCAGGTGGGGGATAGTAAAGTCCTCCAACCTATCTCCCTGCGGCCTTGTAACGGCACGAACGGTGTGGACATCGTCTATCCTTGTCAGGTTCCCTGCCAAAAGCTCAAGATGGGAGATAATCTGAGGATCATCCCAGTCGCTCTGACTGGCTTCCACCAGTAAGGTAGGGTAAAAAAATTCTCCCTGGCCAAAGACATCTTCAATGATGCGAAAAGCTTTAACTGAATCATAGTCTTGATCTATCTCTAATAAAGAGTCAAACGATCGCTGATTATCGTAAGTCAAAAGCAAAGGAACAGTCAAAAGGAGTATTAACAACAGAGTGATCCCCGGGCGCCATGTTGCCCACCTGCCCAGCTTCTCCCAGAATGCATTGTCAACTTTTTGCTTTTTTAATTTAGCAGGCCAAAACATTTTTTCACCAAGAATACTCATCATCAGAGGCGGCCATACCCAAATTGCCATGATAAGAATAATTATAGCAATGCCCACATTTACTGCCGAACGGTATAAATTAAAACCCGCCAGTCCAATGGCAAAAAAGCCGATGCAGCCGGTAACGGCGCTGTACAAAACAGTGGAAGCGGTGGTTTTGTATGTTCTCACCATTGAACTTCGCCCATCCGGGTCCTTCTTCAACTCCTCCTGATATCTTTTCATTAACAAGACACTGTAGTCTGTCCCTATCTCAAAGATAATTGTCAGGATAAAAATCTGTGTAAACTGCGAGACAGGGAAACCGGCATGCTCAATCAGTAAAGCTACCACAGAAACACTTAACAAATATGAAGCTCCTAAAGTCAAGAGGTTCACCAGGGGTGCCACAGGTGAGCGAAAGATGAACAAAAGAACCACAAATATCAGCGCTACCGTAAACCCCTCAATGGTTCTCAGGCTCCTTTCGGTGGTTCGGAGCACATCATCCTGGATTATGGCATTGCCGGTAATGTAATGGGTCAACCCTTCTACTTCCGCACTTTTTTCCAGTTCATCCCTGACAAACGATATCTCAGCCCGGTCCATCTCTAATTCCAGAATAGCAAGTGTAATATTTTCCGATTCATCCACCAAGACATCTTCCATCGCTTCCCCGTCGGTAGGAAGAATCAGATTATGCACGTTGATTTCTTCTGTTTCAGACTCCAGCCGCTGCAAAGTTTCTTCGATATCATCCAGATAGTTGTTGATGTTATCTTCACTTTGATAAACAATAACAATCTCTTGGCCCACTAATTCTGCATTATCTTCCAAAATGTTTTCTGCTATTTTTGTGGGATAGTCCTCAGGTATTTCAAAGAATGTATGTTCTCTAACGAGCCTGTTCATATCCGGCGCCAACCAAAACAGCACTCCGGAAACAACCACCCAGATAATTGCCAATATATAAATGCTAACCCGAGAATTTTTCACTATGCTTGACCTGCCCCATATTTGACATTTATAAATAAAACTTCGCCTTTTGCTGAGCCTGTCCTGCATCAGAGGGAAGCGGATTTATGAACACAATATAAAAAAGGAGGCTTCCGGCAAAACAATTTTACCGTAACCTCTTTATCTTCCGCAGCAACCAATTTTTTGTTGTATTTCATCCATTTCGTTCTTTAAGTTCTGCATATTCTCTATCTCCGGTGTTAGTGAACGGGAATGATTAACGCGCTTTTCCCTGACCGTCTCCATGGCTCCGTATGTAGAAACTATGGTGGACTGCAGGCGTTCATCTAAAACAGAGGCAAAAGTACGAAAAGCATGGTCCAGGTTTTGCAGGGTTGCCCACCGTAGATTTTCCACATTATTGACAACCAGTTCCCGGATTTTTTCTTTATAGCGCTTCGATGTCATGGAACGCTGCATGCCGGAGGGTAAAAGTCTGCCCAGCATAGCCTTTGGCAGTGGGCTTAATGCTGCATCCAGTTTATGTGTTACCCAGTACGGTTCCTTTTTAGCCAGGAAAGCATCTGCGCTTTCGGGAGCAAGATAGGGTACGTCAAAAAGCTCCGCCGCAGCTTTACTCATCTCACCAATTAATTTATCGGCTCTTTGCTGATGCCGCCCCAAAACCTCCGCCACCTTCTTTTGAAACTCTTCAGCCTTGGCTCTAAGCTCCTTTTCAAAAAAGAGGGGAATTTCGTCTGTTATTTTTGCAACTAAATCCTGCTCGTTGAAATTATCTCCTGACCTTGCCAGAAACTCGTCTACCATGGCGGAAAAATGTTCATTTGCTTTACCCCGCAGCTCTTCTGACTGCTCTTCCAGATAATCCACCAGGCGCTTGCGGTCCCCGGCCAGCAGATCTTTTGCAACCACTCTTTGCTGTTTGGCCTCTTCTATCTTATCTGCAAACGTCTCCAGATTTTGTTCCAGCTGAGAAAGGGGCATCTGCATTGAATTTAGCAGCAACTGCAACCGCATTAGTGCCTCGGCTATTATGGCTGAAGCCTTCCCTCTTAGCGCTTGCTGCAGCACATCCTTCTTCTCTTTGTTTATAAAATCAAGCAGAAATGCCTGCACTTCCTTTAACCCGCTCTTAGCCAGCAAATCGTCATCCTGTTTTACAGCAGCCTCCAGACCCTGTAGCGCAGACACAGCAAAGATTGCCTTTACTTCATTAAACCCGGCCTGTTCCTTTAACACCTTTTCCAAAAAGGACAGATAGGTTTTTTTCTCCTGCTTATCCAGATAGTCTGCTTTATTTACAATGAAGAAAATCCGGGCAACTGCCTTTTCAACCTGTTTTAAAAATTCCACTTCAACCTCAGTTATAGGGGGGTCTGCAGAAACCACAAACAAAGCCGCATCACACTGAGCCAAAAAATCCAATGTCATTTCCGTATTATGCTGGTGAGTTGAACCGATACCCGGAGTATCAATGAGCACAACCCCATTGTTTAAAAATGAAGACGGATACAATATTTCCACATAAGAGATTCCTTTTTCATTATGCGGATTTCCTTCTTCTGTAACAATCCGGGCAAGTGTATCCTTTAACGCTTCCTTGGACAAATTACGCTGCGTATCACTTGTTTTATCATTTTGATAATGAACTGTAACACCTATTTGCGGACTCCAGAGTAAAAACGTGGGAATAGCCGTCAGCGGGACAACCGAAGTTGGCAGCAAATCTGTCCCCAGCAAGGCATTGATAAAGGTACTCTTTCCCCGTTTAAACTGGCCTAACACTGCCAGGTGAAAGCGTTCATTCGCCAAACGCCCCCAAAGCTCCTCAAGCCGGCCCGCCTCTGCAGCAAATTCCTGATGGGATTCCAATATCATTTTGGCCTGTTTGATAAGTCCAGCTAAGTCAAACTGCTGATCCCACTCCATCAACAACACTCCTGTCACTAACTATACATTGAATTATAATGCCCCAATTTTCCCGGCCGTACAAAATTCAGAAAAAATTGACTGACTGTGTTTTCTGCTATATAATTTTAATTAAGGCGATGGAGCTCGCCGGGGCATTGCCCAAACCGCACAATGTGCTAATAGCTCCTGCCATGTATATTTTGGCAGGAGTTTTTTATTTTCTCCGGGAGGGGTGCATCTTGTTAAACAGTCTGTTAATAATCTTTTTTTTAGGGCTTGGAGCCAAAAAGCTCTTTGAAAAATTTAAACTGCCGGGCCTGGTTGGCTTGGTTTTGGTGGGGATACTGACCGGCCCCTTTGTGCTTAACTTGCTGGAACAGGACATTCTCGCCCTTTCCACCGAAATTCGTCTCCTGGCCCTGATAATTATCTTGCTGAGGGCCGGACTGGGCCTTGACCGGCAAATCTTAACGCGAATAGGTTCTTCAGCTATAAAAATGAGTGCCATCCCCGGCATCTTTGAAGGCACAACCATTATGATATTATCCCGCATCTTTCTGGACTTTAGCTGGGCGCAGGCAGGCGTGCTGGGCTTTATCATCGCCGCCGTTTCCCCCGCCGTTGTTGTCCCGTCCATGCTGGATTTGCGGGACAGAGGCTTAGGCATGGATAAAAACGTCCCTATATTAATCCTGGCGGGAGCCTCCATCGACGACGTTTTTGCCATCACCGTGTTCACCGTGTTTTTAGGCCTGGCCGGCGGCACAGCTACAGAAGCAACACCACTTATCAGCTTTGCCATGATACCGGTTGAAATTGTGGGAGGGGTATTGCTTGGGCTTATCATAGGCTATCTTCTTGTCCTGTTATTTAACAGGTTCACCCTCCATCGCATAGAACAATTACTGCTGGTAACAGGTTCGGGAATTGTTGTCACTTTAATTGGCGAAGCAGTCTCCCTGGCCGGCTTGCTGGCGGTAATGGGCCTGGGATTTATCCTCCTTGAAAAAGGCAACGGTCATGATTATATCTCCCAATTGGAAGAAAGTCTGAATCATCTCTGGTTAGGCGCGCAGCTTTTCCTTTTTATACTTATCGGGGCCGCCGTCAATATCCAGGTAGCCTGGCAGGCCGGGGCACTGGGAATAATGATGATTGCCCTGGGCCTAACCGCCCGCTCCATTGGAGTATTAGTTGCCACCTGGCGCTCCGGGCTGTCCTGGAATGAACGAAAATTCTGCGCCGCAGCCTATCTGCCCAAAGCCACCGTCCAGGCGGCCATCGGCGGAGTACCCCTTGCCGCAGGCATACCCGGCGGAGAAATAATTCTGGCCATTGCCGTTCTTTCCATCATTATTACAGCACCTTTAGGAGCCATTGCCATTAAACGGTTGGCTCCCCGGCTCTTGAATCAGTGCGAACTAACTGAAGGGGGGGAATGGAAGGTTGAAAGCCAAAGAAATAATGACAACTGACCTGGTAACAATTGCAGAAGATAAAACCCTACGGGAAGTTATTAAACTTATGGTGGAACAAAACATCAGCGGCATACCGGTGATAGATGAAACCGGCAACCTAATGGGTATCGTAAGTGAGTCAGATGTTATCCGCCTGAAACGAAAAACACACATGCCGGACTACATTCAACTGCTGGAAGCAATGCTTAATGAAGCGCAGCCGGAGCAATTCAGTGCTGATGTTATACGCTCACTAAATATGCCGGTTAAAGATTTTATGACCAAGAAAGTAGTAACAGTAAAGGAAGATACCACCTTGGCAGAAATAACCCGTCTTATGGTGGAACACAACATTAACCGCATCCCGGTTGTACGCAAACAAAAGTTACTGGGAATCGTTACCCGGCGGGATGCAATTCTCGCCATGGCAAAACTTAGCCCAGACACATAGACCAATAAAAAGGTTTCCGGCAAATAAATCTTGCCGGAAACCTTTTTTGTTCTGGTATTTACAGGTCTACGTCTACGTCCGGCAAAGAGGCGAAACCTTTTTCAAGATCCTCATCTGTGGGAATGTAGTCTACAATTGAGCCTTCGTTGTAGCTCATATAAGCACCCAGATCGAAGTAGCCTGTCCCAGTGAGGCCAAACAGTATCGTCTTCTTCTCTCCGGTTTCCTTACACTTGAGCGCCTCGTCCATAGCAACTCTTAAGGCATGTGCAGATTCAGGAGCCGGCAGAATGCCCTCGCAGCGGGCAAACGTAGTTGCCGCATCAAAAACCTTGGTCTGCTCCACAGAACGGGCTTCCATATAACCATCATGATACAATTTAGAAACAATGGGGCTCATGCCATGGTATCTAAGCCCACCAGCATGGTTTGGTGCCGGCATAAAGCCAGAGCCTAAGGTGTACATTCTGATAAGCGGTGTGGTTTGTCCGGTATCACCAAAGTCTAAGGCGTATTTGCCTCTGGTCATGGACGGGCAGGATGCGGGTTCTACGGCAATGAACTTAATGTTATTTTTCCCGTCAATGTTGTCTCCCATAAATGGAGCAATCAAGCCCCCTAAATTAGAACCGCCTCCGGCGCAGCCAATGATAATGTCCGGGTTAATATCGTACTTCTCGCAGGCAGTCTTTGTTTCCTGGCCGATTACGGACTGATGCAAAAGAACATGATCCAGAACGCTACCAAGCACGTAGCGGCAGTTGTCGCTCTTAGCCGCAACTTCCAGCGCTTCTGAGATGGCACAGCCCAGTGAACCGCCTGTTTCAGCGTTGTCTGCCAGAATCTTTTTTCCTGCTTCGGTGGTGTTGGATGGGGAGGGCACCACTTGTGCGCCATAGGTTTCCATGACAGCCTTCCGGTACGGTTTCTGTTGTGATGAGATCTTAACCATATACACGGTTAACGCCATGTCGTAATAGGCGCAAGCCATTGAAAGGGCAGTACCCCATTGACCCGCACCGGTTTCTGTGGTTAGCGATGTAAGTCCCTGCTGCTTGGCATAATAGACTTGTGCCGCTGCCGAGTTAAGCTTATGCGAACCGGAGGTGTTATTGCCCTCAAACTTATAGTAAATTTCAGCCGGGGTATCCAACAATTTTTCCAGACAATAGGCACGGACCAGAGGTGAGGGACGAAACATTTTATAGAAATCTCTGATTCCCTCCGGAATTTCAATGTACTTGTCCGTTGTATTAAGTTCCTGATCCACCAAATCACAGCAGAATACCGGTCTGAGATCATCTGCGGTACAGGGCTTTAGTGTACCCGGATGAATAAAGGGAGTGGGAAGCTCCTTCATCACAGCTTTTAAGTTATACCAATTTCCGGGCATCTCATCTTCGCTTAAATAAATCTTGTAAGGTATCTTTGTCATAGTCAGTCAGTCCTTTCTTTTTAAATAAAAAAGTCTTTGTCCTTATAGTAAGGGACAAAGACTCTAGTCTCTGCGGTACCACCCAAATTGCATAAAATGCCTCTCGCTTCATGTACGATCATACATGTTCCATTGATAACGGGTGGAATTCCCGGCTAGCATACTCATCACAAGAATTTCTGCATCGCCTTCATGAGCCCATTCACTATAAACTTTACCACCGCAATTCCAGCACCTGCGGCTCTCTGAAGATAAAGCAACTTATAGTTACTACCCTCATTCAATAGTTTAAGTCTATTTCCTATTATCTTACAGTTCATTTGAACCTTTGTCAAGAGATTTGTATAAAGGGTTTCCTGGAGTCAATCTCGCCGGAAACCCTTTTTGTGCTATAAAACTGCCAATTTACTGCAATACGTTTCCTCGAGGGCGACCATATAGGAAGCGGCCATTTCCTGTTTGCCGGGTTATTGTTTTGGGAGCCGGAGCACAAAACAAGCTCCAAAGGTATAAATTTACACAAACTAATTCATAATCAGTTATTACCGACCTTATACATTGGTACGGGTCTTAGCCAACCCTTTACTTTCCCATATTTTACCCATACATTTAATGTTGATAGCTCTTCCTCTATAAATTTGATATAAATCTTTCTTATTCTATCGTTTGTAGTACATTGTTTTATTGCTGTTGCATGTAGCTCTATCATAAATTGCATTCCGGTAAAAACATCACGATACATTGATTCATCTTCGAACAGTTCCATGCCTTCAGTCATGTTTACACTCTTTGGAGGCCTTAAAGGCAATGAAATTCCAAAGTGGTTACATTCTTTTTCAAGGATGTTAACCTGCTTTTCCAGTGTTTTTTGCAGACCCAGCAGAAGCATCGCTTTAAAATCAACATCATGGGCAAAGTTATGGTATTTTTGCGTTTTATCTATAGAGTCATACCTGGAACTCAGGTGGTCCCAAATATGAGATGCTTCTCCTGCGTCAAGATACTCCTTGTTTTCCGGTGGCACCTGCTTATACATGGGAGGAAGTCCAAGCCAACCCTTAACCTTTACATACTTTAAAGCTTTGTCGTACAGCTCAATTTCTTCCCTGAGGAAATTAGTAAACACGCTTCTTAATGAGTCGTTCGTCAAAGACGTACGAATAAACCGCAATTGTTGTGTTACATTTTCCTGGACCATAGATATGATACTGCCTGCGATAAACCTGTCTTCATATGCTTCAGTATTCGCTGGGGTACGGACACTTTTAGGTGGTCTTTTGGGTAGGGCAAGCTGGTAGTTATCCATTAATTCTTCAATCTTCTTAGCCTGCTCATCCATTACTTTCATTAGCGAGTTTTTTAACAAAAGGTGAAAATCGGGATCGTGGACAAAGTTCTGCCAGATTTGAACTTGTTGAATTGTATCATAACGGGAAGAAAGCGCGTCCCACAGATTATATGCCTCTTGGAAATCCACCTGAGTCGGTTGTTTTTTTTGCCCTAAAAGCCCTAACATGATTTAATCCCCCAATAACGTTTGTTTCAGCTATTTTCCCAAAATAAACTTAATATAATTCGTAATCAATCCACTTTTTTGGGAAAAACAGCGCCTCCACAGAGGGTGCTTAAACTTTTAAGACAACTTAAAACCTTTGATTAAACCGTTCCTAAGATAACCTGGTGCAATACATCAGCCAGCTCTTCCAACTGATACGGCTTGCTGACCATACCCTTAAAACCATAAGCACGGTAATCGGACAGAACCGCATCATTTGAATAGCCGCTTGATACAATGGCCTTTACTTCCGGGTCTAGCTCCAGAAGTTTTTTCACTGTATCCTTACCGCCCATAGCACCACGGATTGTCAAATCAAGAATCACCGCGGCAAAAGGTTCTGTTGATCTAAATGCTTTGGCATAAAGTGCGATAGCCTCATTGCCATGGCGGGCGAATTCAGCGTCGTAACCAAGTAAGGGTAACATTTCAGCGGCCAGCCTCAGAATCGCTTCTTCATCGTCCATTACCAGCACTCGTCCGCTGCCTGTTTTAAGCTGCCTGCTGAGGTTTGACTCTTTTAGCATAATACCCCCAGAAGCCGGCAAGTAGAAAGCAAACGTTGCTCCGGCTCCCACCTGGGAATCCACAGTAATATGCCCCCCGTGCTGCTTGATAATAGAATAACTGGTTGTCAGGCCTAATCCTGTTCCTGTTGACTTTGTTGAAAAAAAGGGAGTAAAGATCTGCCTGCGTACTTCCTCTGGGATTCCTTCGCCTTCGTCACGGACAGATATCTGTATATAATTACCTTCCTGCAGAGGCAGGCTACTCGTTTTATCAACTGCTATATTCTCCACGGAGATAAATATAGTTCCACCTCCGGGCATCGCTTGCACAGCATTTATAATGAGGTTGTTTAAGACTTGGCTGATTTGTCCGCGATCCACCTCAACAGGCATGAGATCATCCGCGAACGCGAACTGGCATCTGACATTGGAACCAGACGACGTAAACATTACAGTTTCTTCAATCAGCTCCTCGATTGATGCGGCACTTTTTACAGGTGCTCCGCCTTTGGCAAAGGTCAGCAGCTGTTTTGTCAGGCCTATTGCCTGGATGGTTGCTTTTTCTATTTCTTTGAGATGAGAGTAAGTCTCTATACTCTTACCTGCATTGAAAGGTTTCCTGACGACGGAAAGGTACCCCAGTATAATTGTCAATATGTTGTTAAAATCGTGGGCAATGCCGCCGGCAAGGATACTGATGGATTCAAGTTTTTCGGCTTTGATGATTTCTTCCTCTATTTGTTTGCGTTCAGTGATATTATAAGCTGTAACCTGGACAGCCGGTACGTTTTGATGAGCAAAAGGTATTAGTGACAGCTCTATATCAATATCTGCTCCTGCCACTGAGACAAACTTTGCGCTGAATGTTTTTTTTTCAACTCTTTCATGCAAGACGCATTTTAATAATTGTTCAAACTGCACCTGATCATCTGCATGTAAAAATTCCACCAGAGCTTTTCCCAGAAGATCCTGAGTATCTGCGGCTTTTAACAGCTCCGTTGCTGCGGTATTGGCAAAGATAATACTATCTTCAGTATGAGCAAAGATTGCTACAGGCATAAGTTCCACCATTTTGCGAAAATGCTCTTCACTTTTCTGCAGTGCAGCTTCTGCTTTGTTACGTTGCTCGATTTCAACCTGCAGTTTTTGATTGGCTTTTTCAAGCTCAGACGTTCTTTCGCGAACCATGTGCTCTAGTACAGTGTGGGCATTTTTTTGAATTTCTTCCGCCTGCTTTAGTTGCGTGATGTCCATGATAACCGCGCGACATACCGGTGCACTCCTGTCATGACCGTTCACAACGGTCATTTCCAGACGTATCCAGAAGCAGGAACCGCCTTTTTTAACAAGCCTCAGCTCACAGGCTTCCTGTTTTTTTGTTTTCCAAAGCTGTTTTCGCTTTAGGTAGTAGGTATCCTGGTCTTCTCTGTCGATGAAGCGGGTAAACGGTTCACCGGTCAATTGGCTTCTTTCCGTGTCGACCATCCGGGCAAACGTAATATTGGCATCCCGAATAACGCTCCACTCATCCATGATTACATATCCAAAAGGAGCCAGGTTGTAGAGGTCGAAATACAGTCCGCGCGAAGCTTCAAGTTCCAATTGTGCCCGGCGCAGTTCCTCATTCTGCATCTCAAGCTCCACCTGATAAACCCGCAGTTGGTGGAGCAGCCTCCGTGACTCTTCAGGCGGCAGGGCCTCCAGGGTATCGGGAATCTCACGAAAGTTCCCCTTTATCTCTTCCTCGGCTTGCCTGCGCAAATCATGAAATTTTTTATGGTCATCATTTTTAGGCAAAATTACTCATCCGTTCCAGTTTTATTTTATTCACCGGCCAGCCGTTCAGTGGTCGCAACAGCATAACGTTCTCCTTTCTCATTCAAAAGTACTGTGGCCGTCATACATACTTCCACAACGTGTCCATCTCGGGTAATGCGACGCGCCTGGAACGGCTCCAGGCGCTTATTTTCGGCCAGCTGCTTAATTATTTTCAGTGCGTTTTCTCGTTCACTTTCCGGAATCGTGTCCCTGATATTCATCGACAGCGCCTCTTGCTCGCTCCAGCCGTAGATTTTTTCCGCTCCCGGATTCCAGGCCAGAATCCGCCCCTCAAAATCCTGCATTGTTACCGCATCGTTGGAGTCACGAACGACGACGGCCAAGCGGTTCATCCTCTGAAACATTTTTTGTTCCGTGAAATCAATAAAATTAATTACCGCGCCTTCGATTGCGTTTTGCGAAGTACGATATGGCAGAATGCGCATCAGGTACCACTTTTCGGACTTGGTCCGGACTTGTACCTCCTTGGGCCTCAGGGTGTCCAAGACTTCCTGCACGTCTTCACCCAGATTATGATAGTTCATTATGTTAGATACAATATGGGTTATGGGGCGGCCTAGGTCGGCATGTATCAGATTAATCAACTGGGTGGCAACAGGAGTAAACCGCTTTATTCTCAGCTCGTGGTCCACAAAGACCGTGCCGACGCCTGTGCCGGCCAGCATGTTATTCATATCGTTGTTGGAGCACGATAGCTCGTCGATCTTTTTCTGGAGCTCTGCGTTGACAATCATCAGTTCCTCGTTGAGCGACTGCAGTTCTTCCTTTGATGTTTCCAACTCTTCATTTACGGACTGAAACTCCTCGTTGGTGGACTGCAGTTCTTCGTTTGAAGTCTCCAACTCCTCTATGACGGTCTGAAGATATTCCTCCTTATTTCGAAGCTCCCTCTCCAGGGCAAAGACCCGCTCGTCTGCGACAGTTTCACCCGTGGCCGCTACCTCTTTCCACTTGTCACATATTTCAGGAAGCACTACTTCCTGAAATACAACCATAATCAGAGATGATAAGGCGGAAATACCCTCAAACACCGGGCTTACCGTTACATTCACTCTGGTGTTTTCTCCGTTCCCCATAACTTGTAGTCCCGGGATATGAATGGGCTCTTTTTGCACCACAACTTTACGGATAGCAGCGTTTAGCTCCAGCTTTAACCCTTCACGTGCCATTTTTAAAATGTTCAGACTGCCTTCTCCCTGCGCTGGCTCGAGGTACTTGCCCGTGCGTCCGTGAATGTAGAGGATATCCCCGTTTGTGTCGGTGACCACGCTGGGAGGAGAAAATTGCTGCAATAATGCATTTTCAACCAGTTCCCTGAAGCTGCTCTTACCGTCTTTGAGGATGGCCTTGTTCTGTGAGCACTTTTTAATCAGGGGCGAAAGAAAATTTTTCGGCACCGAGTGTAGTGCCATAATCCCCTTACTTTGATACAACCGCCATTTCCGGTCTACGGTCTCGAAAAAGTCCCCAAACTCACTGATGGTTTCGGATGTTCCAAGAAAGAGAAAACCGCTGTGATTAAGAGCATAGTGAAACAGGTGCAGTACTTTTTTCTGCAGTTCATTATCCATATAAATCAGAAGGTTGCGACAGCTAATCATATCCAGCCTGGAAAACGGCGGATCCCCGGTTGCGTTTTGCTCGGCAAATACCAGCATGCTGCGAATAGTCTTCCCGACCTGGTATGTGTTAGAGCCCGGATCCCAGGTAAAAAAGCGTTTCAGACGTTCCGGCGAAACATCAGCCGCAATACCTTCGGGATAGAGACCGGTACGCGCATATTCTATGGCACCACTGTCGATATCGGTGGCAAATATCTGGACTTTGTAATGTTTTTTCATTCCCTGCAGGTATTCCTGGAGCAGGATGGCAAGTGAATAAGCTTCCTCTCCGGTAGAACAGGCAGGCACCCAAATACGTATGGAATCACCCGGCCTTTTATTTTCAAAAAGGCGGGGGAGAACTTTTTCCGTAAGTGCAGCATAAGCTTCCGGGTCGCGAAAAAAACGGGTGACTCCCACCAGTAGCTCTCTAAAGAGTGCCTCCACCTCCATGGGATTTTGCTCCAGGTAAGAGAGATAATCATCCTGGTTCTCAATCAGATTGACGGCCAGACGCCGTTCAATCCGCCGCACTATGGTGCTTTGCTTATAACCGGAGAAGTCATGCCCTGTATGGGCATGGATCAGGGTTAATATCTGTTGCAGCGAGTCGGTGTCATTACGTGAAAGGAGTCTCGCCAGCTTTTTGCCCTTGCCGAAAGAGTGTTGAATATAAGCAATTAAATACTCCGGCATCTCATCCGGCGACAGTACATAGTCCACAAGGCCGGATTCGATGGCATTGCGCGGCATACTTTTATACGCCGCTGTATCGGGGTCTTGGGCCATGGCCATCCCACCCTCATCCTTGACGGCTTTCAATCCCAGAGTTCCATCGGTACCGGCGCCGGAAAGGACGATACAAACAGACCGCTCCTTTTGCTCCTGAGCCAGGGAACGAAACAGAATGTCGACAAACAGGCACAAGCCCCGGGGCCTGCCCGGCTCGCTAAGATACAACCTGCCCCCCCGTATGGTTAACTCCGTGTTGGCAGGGATAACATAAACAGAATTGGGTGCAACTGCCATACCGTCTTCAGCTTCATGAACCTGCAAATTTGTATACTGTTTAAGCAGTTCGGACAAAATGCTTTTGTAGTCGGGCGGCATGTGCTGAACCACAATAAAAGACATTGCTATTCCCGTATCTTCAGGCAGGTTGAAAAAAAACGTTTCCAGCGCCTCCAGCCCTCCGGCCGAAGCACCAATGGCGACAATGGGGAAGCCATCCATATGTACGGCTTCCCCATGGTTATCAGAATCTTTATGACTCAGCTGAGTTTCTTCCCTCGTGCCGGATTGCTTTTTGGAAAACATTTAAACTCCTCCGTTTACCATTCTCTGCGTAGATTACAAGATAGTGAAAAATTTTCCATATACGGACAACTTTCTCCCAAAACTTTCATTCTCCTGCCATATTCTCTGGGAGATATAAATTTAACATATTAGCACTGCTGCCTTGAACGCATAAACTAAAATTTAAAATTGCTATAATAATGACTGCCAGACAGCAGAAGACAAAAAAAAATAGACAGAGCCTGTCTGTCTTGATTACATAATCTTACGTTGTCACCCAAAGCGATACACAAGCTGTTTTCTATCTGCATCATTACTGTGGTTCGTTGTAAAGCGGCGGGGTGGTCACCCACCCTTTCATCTTTCCATATTTAAGCACCGCTTCATATATCTTTATTTCATCCAGCCAAAAGTTCATCATCATGTGACGTAATGAGTCATTTCTGATGGCTTCAATCGTAGCGCGGATATGCAAATCGACTGCTTCCTGAATACCTGTAAATATTCTATTAAACATATACCTGTCCTGCATTGGTTCCGGATCCATGGGAACCGATACATGAGAAGGGGGCCGCTCGGGTAAGGCTATTTCAAATTTAACAGCCTCCTCTTCCAGTTTCCTTGCCTGCTTATCTAATGTTTTCTTGCCAAGCATTAAAACAGCCCTGAAATCTTTGTCATGCGCAAAGCCGAGAAAAAAGTCTGTGAGTTGTGATTGTTGATATCTCTGACTTATGTTGTCCCAAAGATGAAATGCCTCCGTTGTGGACAAAGGCTCATTACCCACGGGTTTCATAGACTTAAAAGCGGGGGGATCTTCCTGCCATCCTTTTAGTTTTCCGTATTTATAGAGTATCTCGAAATCTTTTAGATGCTGTATCAGGTCATCTTTAAGAATGCCTCTCAAGTGATCATTTGTTGTGGTTGAACGATATGCAGTCATCAGGGAAAATAACTGCGACACGACACCGTTGTATATATTACGAAATATATAGCTGTCCGTAATCACATCAACCTGCGCTGATGTTTTTATTTTGTACGGAGGCCTCTTAGGGACCTCTATCTTGAATTTTTTTCCTTCCTGTTCCAGAATGAGTGCCTGTGTCTCATAATGATTTAACAAGCGGTTTAAAACCAAGTCGAATTCACGGTCATGGACAAAGTTCATGAAAAACTTTACGGTTTCCATGCTGTAATATCTTGCTCTTAGAACATTCCAGATGTTAAATACTTCCTGTATATCGATTTTTTCTTTATCGCCTTTTTTAAAAATAGATATGGGCATACAATACCACCTACGCCAGAGTCTTACAGTTATCTTTACACGTTGATTGAAAATAATTCATTACATGCAATAATTTTTTATAGTGCATTCATGTTACGCAGGCCAGTTATAGAGGTTTAGACGGAATTGTAACCGCATCCAGTGGTATCTGATAATCCCACGAGTCCTTATTTCATCGCAAGTCTTGCAATACCTCGGCGTTATGTTACGATAATCTTTGCGTCGGGGCGTAGCGCAGCTTGGCAGCGCGCTTGGTTCGGGATGATGAACCAAATTTTAACACAACAACAAAAGATATTGATAAATAAAGGGTTTCTGGCAAGCATAATCTCGCCGGAAACCCTTTTGGGTATTATAAAACTGCCAATTTACTTCAGTTAGGAATGCGGGTTAATCTTCGGGGATATTTTAACTATATTTGAACCGATTCAGCTCCTTAATCAGAGCATCGGCATTTTCCCTCAGCTCCTCAGCAGAGGCGTTAATTTCCTCCATAACTGAGGTCTGCTCTTCTGTTGAGGCGGCAATTTCTTCACTGCCTGCACTAATCTCTTCCGCCGCTCCTGAAACCACTTCAATTTTTTGTACAATGCTATTTACGCTATTGACAATTTCTTTGAATGTTTCACCGCTAGCCAGAACAACTTCAGAACCGCTACGAACCGTATCCACGCCCTTTTCCATACTATTTACTGCATGGCTGGTTTCTTCCTGCGTCTCACGTACCAGCTTTGATATTTCTTCGGCAGCAGAACGAGACTGCTCAGCAAGCTTACGTACTTCCTCTGCCACAACTGCAAATCCCCGACCCTGCTCACCTGCTCGGGCAGCTTCAATCGCTGCATTTAACGCTAACAAGTTTGTCTGTTCCGAAACATCGGTAATAAGCCCTACGATATTGCCGATATCCTGCGAACGCTTGTCCAGGGCCCCAATGACAGTTCTCAGTTCTTCAACCATAGTATTAATAGCACTCATTTGCTGAACTGCGTTATCCACGGCTGCGCTACCGTCTGCAGCATTTGTTGCTACTCGATTTGACAGCTCGGCCATTTCCTGAGAACTTGCACTCATCTCCTGAGTGTTGCTGGAAAACTGATTAGTACTGGCAGCCACCTCTTCCAGTGAAGCACTTACTGATTCTACAGCCTGAGACAATGCTTCACTGCCCTCATTAACACCTGTAGCTGTTTGCACAGCCTGGCGAATGAGCTGACGCAAGTTGTCATTCATGGTATTAAAGGCATTACCCAATTGTCCAATTTCATCATTTCTTTTAATGTCCGTTGACACAGTAAAGTCACCGCCTGCTACCTGCTGAGCCACTTCTGCTATGGCTATAATCGGCTTGGCCGTGTTGGTTGCAATAAAGACACCCGCAACAACCACAAGAATAATAGCAACAGAAATTATCGTAATCATAAGGCGTCTCATGGTGTTAGCACTGGCAAAAGCCTCGTCCTCGCTGATTTCTATCACCAGACCTGCATAATCGCTGCCGAGGCGCACAACTTCCACTTGTCCAAGGACATTATTCCCCAGATAGTCTGTATACAGACCGTTTTCGTGATAATCTACTTCTCCCTGACTGATTGGCCCTGATAGCATACGCACAGATTCTGTGTCAATTGTTTCAACTAAAGCAGCATCTTGTGAAAGGTCCCCCTGCATGGCATTTGACAACATAAGTCCCTGTGCGTCTATTAGATAAGAATTCCCAGTTTCACCCAAATCGTCGATTCCCCTGTGAATAATACCATCCAATACTCCCTGCCTGATGGCAAAATTCGCTGTCCCAACCATTTCTCCGGACAGGCCATTTTCTCTTACAGGCAGTGAAAGTACCATTGCATTTTCTTCGATGACATCAGAGTAAAATAAATCAGACCAGTTAAGCTCTCCGTTAAGTGATCTCTGCAAATAGTCCCGCCCAGTTAAGTCTGCACCCTCAATTCCGGACTCAGTACTATAAACTGCTATGCCCTGTGGATTTGTGAGAAAAATAAAGCTGTACCCGTACTCCTCCACCACTAGCCTGGTAAACCTGTCTAATTCACTTTTATGTGCCAGCCAATCCTCATCTGATTCACTCCATTCTCCTTCTCTGAGCACATTAAGTGATTCAAAAACATTAGTTGATGACACAAAAACCCGTGCATCTGCTTCCCGCTGCACAAAGTAATCTTGAACTTGAGAACTGTTCGAATCGGCAAACATCTCTAATGATGAAAAGACTTCTGATTCTATATTGCTCCTTGAATTATAATAAGACAGTCCCGCAACAGATATTGCCGGAATCAGCCCAATCAAAAGAAACATCAAAACAAATTTAAACTTTAAGCTGACATTTCTTAACATATGTTAAAACCTCATTTCATTAAGTTATCACTACTTCATTGCCTGAGATATTAGAACTCAGTTGTAGTAGTTCATTAATAGCAAATATTTTTTCTAAGTTAATAATAATGTACATATCTTCTTTTTCAAAAACAACTCCTTCAATATAGCGGTTTGCTGTTTGCTCAATAATCTGAGGCTGCATTTGGATCTCATGTAAGTTTATCTTTTTTACTTCATTAACATGGTCTACTATTAAGCCAACAACTTCCCTGCCACTTTCGGCAATTATGATTTTTGATGATTCTTGAATCCCATTAACAGGCAGCCTAAATCGTTTTTTCAGATTTATCACGGGTATAACCTTGCCCCGTATTGTTACAACTCCTTGAACATAATCTGCTGTTCCAGGCAATTTAGTAACTTCAGGAATCTTAATTACCTCTCTAACCTGATTTACAGGCAGAGCAAATTCCTCATTATTTAAATTAAATAACACAATCAATTGCTCAGAAACACTTGTGTGACTGCTCTGATTCATAATCGCCCCCCTTTCATTGATAAATTGCTAAACTGAATATAATTGCCTGAAATTTTGACTACTAAGTAAGAGTATTATCCGAAAGCATTAGCTCCTAAATATAACTGTACGTCTTCGCTTATTTGTGAAATCAGCTTTTGTGTTATGAATGGATCAAGCCCACCTCCCTCTGCCTGAATCTTTAGAATGCTAATTGACTCTTGCAAAGAGTGAGCTTTTCTATACGCTCTGTTTTCTGTAAGAGCAGCATATACATCGGCAACAGCAATAACCCTGGCCTCATAAGGTATGTCCACCAAACAACAGGGATACCCATTTCCCAGGCAACGCTCATGGTGAAAGTGTGCTGCGTTAACAACCTGCTGTGGAAAGCTGTTTTTATGTAAAATATCCCTGCCTAAAGCGGTGTGTGTGCGGATAGCCATAACTTCAGTATCTGTTAGCGCAACTTCCTTTTGCAAAAGGCTAATGGGGATACTGATTTTCCCTATATCATGAAGCAGTCCACAAGTATGAAACAACGCCCTTTCTCTATCAGTAGTTGCTAACTGCTGTGCAATTTCCGCTACCCGTAAACTGTGCTGAGCGGTCATAGGGCAGTGCTTCTGTAAACGCAAAAATAAAAATCTAACCTTTTTGTCGTTCATAATTGCCTCCCATTGTTAATTAGAGTCTTATATCCTGCCCTCTTGTGGATACCATTTAGAAACCAGCAACGCACTCTTTTTATATATGTTTACTAGGTTATGCCAGAAAAACAAAGCCTTCTTCTGCATGACAGAAAAAGGCTTTACTTTATAGACATGGGGCAACCCGGCTATCATGGCCTTTTAAGGCTTTAGACCCGTGGCTTTGCGCCCGTTCCTTTCAGAACGTTTGCCTTTTTCACCTTTTACGATATTCGTCACACCAGAGACCAAAATGAACAAAACTAATTATAAAAATATAAAAAATTTCTGAATAGTACGTTGATTATGCCATACCACCCCAATCATGTCAATACAATATGTTGAAATTATGCATAATATTGATAAATTTGTTTTATTTTGTCTATAAGCTAAGCTTTTTAATTCATTTTGACGCTATAGCGATTCATTTTGTTCCATTTTTTTTTCAATCTTTAATTATTTGCTCATAAATTAAAGCTCCCCTGCTTGCATCCTTGATTTTTCTTCACTAGCGCAGCTTGGAAGATCGCTTAATGCGATGAAACTTTTTCCCAAATGGGTACGACACACAACTTCTATCAAGCCCTCTTTGCCTTTTTCTTTAAAATAACTGCAACCAAGATTGCAAGAACACCTAAAAAGATAAAGACATTAGGCATAGTGAGATATTTTGCCGGCAATGCTTCGTAGAGCTTTATCAAGCCAAAAAGCATAAATACCGAAGCGGCCACCAACTGAATTGCCTTTTCAGGAATCTTATGGCCTAATTTTTTTCCAACTATGATACCTATTGCTCCGGTAACAATCATGCCCAATACAGCACCTGCCAATATCCCCGCTGGATAGGTGGCATCGGTTGCCAGTGTTATAACCGCCAGTTGGGTCTTGTCCCCAAATTCGCCGATAAAAAATGCTAAAGCCACTGTTACCACCGGCCCATAACTAATTTTCGGCTCTTCTGCTTCCTCATTATCCCCTTCAGTTTTTAATGTCCAAAGGGCAAAACCGATAAAAATCACACCGGCGATAATTGCCATGACGTTAACAGGGACAAATTCTGCAATATAGCTCCCCAACAATACCGCCAATCCATGATTAAGCAAAGATCCCAGGAAAATCCCGAGAAGAACTTTCTTTACCGGAAATCTTGTAGCAAAGGACATGGCCAGAATCTGCGTCTTGTCCCCCATCTCCGCTATAAAAATCAAGATAAATGCCCTGAACAACTCAAGCACAAGATTACCCCCTATCATGCCGGATACCCCTTATCCAAACAAAAAGCGAGACAGATAGATCAGCAAACCATCTAAAAATGGCCTGTTGATCTAAAAGTCTCGCTCCTTTAAGAATATCTTAAAGTAAATAAAACCAGGATTTCTCCAGCATGTTGATTTTATTTATGGCTGTCTGTCCACAGCTACTCCCTTTTAGAACCTGCCTTCAATATAGCACAGCACAAAATACCTGTCAATTTATCTGCTAAAAAGGTGTCTTTTTAATTGTCTCAAGTTAAATATATTTCTCATAATCCATGCTGCCATAAAAAGCCCTTGCAATGATTACAGTTTTACTTTCTTCATCAACAAGGTATAGAACTATATAATTATCAATAACCAATTTTCTATAGCCTTTTTCCCGTAACAGTTCATTTCTTGACAATTCACACCGAAAGGGGAAATCACAAAGTTTATAGATGTCTTCTTCAATTCGACCCATTAAGCGTTGTGCTGTTTCGGGTGCCAGCAAATTGTTACTGATATAAATATAAATCTCATTCAAATCAGATTCTGCACTGGATGTGAACTTCAACTTATATTTACTTTCCATACTTGGACCTTAGTTTTGCGAAAACCTCATCACCATCAAGTAACTCGCCATTTTTAATTTGGCTCTCTGCAATAGCCAATTTTTTATATACATCAGCCAGCGCTATTTCTCTCTCATAGGTTTCAATGCTCATGATAACAAGATCGCCATATCCATTTTTAGTGATAAAAATCGGCTCTTTCTTGCTATGACAAAGCTCAGATATTTCCGTTGTATTCCGTAAGTCAGTTATAGGCCTAATACTTGGCATACTAATCACCTCACATTCATTATGTACATAATTATAGCATAGTTATGCCTGAACCACAAAACAATTAATAGAAAGCGGTGGGTTGCCATAACATTATTGGCGGCAAATACCACCAGCTCAAACCACACCAAATGTATTGCAATTAAATCCCCGGTATGTTACAATAATCTTTGCGTCGGGGCGTAGCGCAGCTTGGTAGCGCGCTTGGTTCGGGACCAAGAGGTCGCAGGTTCAAATCCTGTCGCTCCGACCATTAATATGGGTGAAAAGACTTCTGACGGAAGTCTTTTTTTTATACCCAGGTCTGATTTTTGATTAATAATATTAAACCTGACCCCCAGGTTTTTTCTGCAGAGCTGCAAAAATTGCCGGCACAAAAACCACCACTCCTACCAGCAAAAAAGTTGTTGCCAGGCCTAACCTTGTGCTACCGATGCCAACAAAGAATGCGCCCACAGCCACAGTAACATCAATGGTGCTTTCCTGAAGACTTAAGGCGGTGGCGCGCAAACGGTTACCCGCCACCGCCACAAGCCAGGAAATAAAAACCAACAGACTTCCCGCCACACCAATTCCGGTCAGCAAACTGCTGACAATCAGTAACCCCGGATAAGCGGGCAGAAAGTATAATACCATATTGCCTGCGCCAAGTATCATCAGAATCGGCCCGGCCACCCTCTGATAACCAAAGCGGTCGGACAAATAGCCTACCGTCAAATTGGCCAGAAGCCCGGCCAACCCAAAGTAAGAAAAGAATATACCCGGATTAGCAACTGCGGTGACCTGGGTAATATAGATAACTACAAATGTCAACAGGGCACCGTAACTCAGAGAAGTTAGGGCAATATAAGTTAGAATCTTTATAACGTGAGGTATTTTTAATACCGTAAATGTATCAGAAAATGCTCCTGCCCCTTCTGCCGGAATACATTTTGGAGTTTTTACCGGTAGCAGCAGCAGGCACGAAAAAAGGCCGATTATCAAACTAAGTAAAAACCATTGGCCATAACCCCTTTGATTAATTATATAAAGGGCGGTGGAAGGCCCCACTAATATAGCAAGAGTTAAAACATTGCGGTAGAATCCCAAATATACGCCGGTTCTCCCCGGCGGCGCTAAATCTGCCGCCAAAGAACTGCCGGCGGAAAGATATGCCGCCAGACCGATAGCCTGATATATGCGTGAAAATAAAAGCATGTTGACGCTGGAGCTGAACCAGAAAAGTCCCGGGGCAGATGCAAAAACAAAGGCGCCCACCAGTAAAGGGATTTTTCTGCCTCTTCTGTCTGCCAGGGGCCCAAAGTAAAAACGGAGCAGCACTGCAGTCATAAAAAATACTGTGTTTTGCAGGCCTGACTGAAATTCTGTACCGCCAAGCTCTAATAAATACGGTGGCAAAACGGTAAGTGAAACAAAGAAATTAATAAAAACCAGAAATGTCCCGGCAAAAAAAACTGCCAGGTTGCGTTTTGAATACATAATACTGTTGCAGGTGACAGAATTTCCGTCTTGGCTCACTCTGATAAATGCTCCTTTAGCAAAAGGTAGGGCAAAGCCGCCAAAGCCTTCATTATCAAACTATTCGTGCGGAGTCTGTACGTTCCTGCTTGAAAGATATATGTCTTCCTGCTATAATATGAATGAACGTTCATTCAGGAGGTGGCTACATGGATAAAAAGCAGTTAATTATCAAGCATGCCGCGGATATTATTGCAGAAAAAGGGTATCACGGTGCAACTCCCAAAGTCATCGCCGGCAGAGCCGGTATCGCTGTTGGCACCATATATCTGTATTTTAAAAGCAAGGAAGAAATCCTCGATTATATTTTTGTGGAAGAGTTTAAGAAGCGGGAAAAATTCCTTTTAGGCCTCAATACAAAGGAATACTCCTTTTATGAGAAACTGGAGCTTTTTCTGGACTTCCATTTCGATGAACTGGAAAGTGATGAAAGCACGGGTACGGTGTTAATCCAGGAAAGCACAAACCCGCAGCAGCAGAGCCTGGAAGGGGTGCAAAAATTCCTTACCGAACTGCCGGAAATCTTTGCCGATATGCTGCAGCAGGCCCAGAAAAATAACGAGATTCGCGCCCTGGACAGTCAATTTGCAGCCAGGATAATTTTTCACTCCATCAGGGGGGCGGTTATGGAATTAAAAAAGGAAGCTGTGCAAAAGGGCCATGAAGACATTAAACACGAGCTGAAAACTTTTTTCTGGAATGCCATTAAAAAAACGGAAGGAGTATTACCAAATGAAAATCATCAGGATGAATGAAGTTGAAGGCAAGAAGAATCACCGGGGAGTTAATGCAAAAAAATTGATTCAGCATCAACATACCACCGTTATGAATCTGATTTTAAATCCCGGCGAAATAATCCCCGAGCACAGCGTACCGGTAGATGTTTTCTTTTATGTTGTTGACGGTAAAGGCACCATTCAGATTGGAGAAGAAGAGGCTGTGGTTGGGGAAAAAGATATTATCCTTTGCCCACGGGAAACCACAATGGCCTTAAAGGCCGATCAGGGCCAGCGGTTTGAAGTCTTAAATGTAAAAACACCCAGTATCAAATATTGAGGAGGGTTTATGATGAAAACTAAAGTTAAGTGGATGGGTGAGCAAAGCTATGTGGCGGTGGATAATAACGGCCTGGAAGTTAAAATCAGCCCCAAACCGCAGCAAAACGATATGCTAAAGCCCCCGGATCTATTATTGATGAGCCTGGGGAGCTGTACAGGTCTGTTTTTTCTTCCTGCCGCCAAAGAACTGGGGCTTGCAATTGAACACTTTGAAGTTGTGGTCACAGGGGAAAAGGCTAATAATCCGCCTAAGCTGTTTTCCTCCATTCATATCCACATCGACGTCTGGGGCCAGGTTACAGAAGATAAGGTGGAAAAGGCCATTGAAAAAGGGCACGATAAATGCTTTATCCTCCACAGCTTAAACCCTGATATTGAAATCAAGACTTCATTCGAGTTAAAAAATAGCTAACTAAAAGTTCCCGGGAATTTTCCCGGGAACTTTTGAGTTAGCTGGGATTGTACATATTGTTCTGCTGCATGTAGTTAAAAATTCCTTCGCCATGCTGCTGCTCTTCTTTTTGAATGTGATTCAGCGCCTGGCGCACCTGAGAGTTGGTGACCTCAAAAATTGCGGTGTCATATGTGCCGGAAACATATTTTTCCGTCATCAACATGTCGTTGCAGAGATCCGCATCTTTTTTGCTGGCATTGGCGCCGGGTTGCTGGGTCTGCTGTTGCTGTTGTTGTTGTTGCTGCTGTTGCTGTCCTTGCTGCTGTTGTCCCTGCTGCTGGCCCATCTGCTGGGGTGAGGGCGCCTGGCCGCTTAGAATTTGATTAACCGTGTTTAAGTGCTGCTGCTCGGCCTGCGCATAGCTATTAAAAAGTTGTTGCAGTTGGGGATCCTGGGCCTGATTGGCATACTCATTGTACTTTTTTACACACATCTCCTCGTGCTTTTTCTGGTCTTGCAAAAGCATCTTTTCTTTTTGTGTAAGTTGCATAAAAACACCTCCTGTCTGCATTTTTTGCAAACCGGAGGTGCATTATTCATATTTTATCCAGTATGGCCACAGCCCGCACCGGTGAACCGTCCGCCGTAGAAATTTTCAGCGGAAAGCAATAAAAGTTAAATTGCCGCCCCACAAGAAGTTCGAGATTAGTGAGGTTTTCAATAATCAATGTGTCTTTGGCAAGAAAAGTTTTATGAACAGAAAAATCCACCGTCTCCACCTTATCTACCGAGATTGCATCGACACCAACCCCTTTTAGGCCGAAGTCGGCCAGAAACCGGGCTGCATCGGCGGACAAAACCGGATAATCTTCAAAGTAAGTATGGCTGCCCCAGAGTTTTGACCAGCCGGTGTACAGCAGCACAAAATCGGCTTGACGGATTAAATCCGCATACGGCAGCACATCATTTTCTGTAATAATTGATCGGCTGAAGTCGTTAAAGTCCAGAACAACTCCTCTGCCCCAAAAGCCGGAGACCGGGTAGCTGTCCAGAGTCTTTCCGTCGGGGAAAATATGGGCCGGAGCATCCAAATGAGTGCCGGTGTGAGTAAAGAGAGTAATTTCCTTCTCCACAAACGAATCTTTAGACAAGGTACAGGCCGTTTTCATTTTTGGTGGTTCGGTGCCGGGATATACCGGCATATTAGTAGAAATCAGATGGCTTAAGTCTATTGTACGCACCAGTGCCTCCGTTTTTACTTTTAATATTGTGCACAAAAATCTGCAAGAATCCTGTTAAAGTGCTCCGGCTGCTCCAGCATTACCATGTGCCCGGCATCAGGAATTCCTTCCAGACGGGCATCTTCAAGATGCTCTGCCAGATACTCAGAGTACTTAAACGGGGTAAGCCGATCAGCTTTTCCACACACAATCAGAGTAGGAAGACGGATTTCTTTTAATTTTGTGCGGATATCAAAATGATTACAGGCTGAAAAATCCCGCAGATAAGCCTGAGGCGTGGCACTGCCAAAGATGCTGTACCATTCTTTGATCTGCTCCCAGCCGGGAACCGGGCCGTAGGCCACTTTCGCCAGTAAATCTTCTACTTTGGCCACAGCACCACCTCTGCAAAGATCCAGAATGATATCGGAGACGCCAAGCTTGGCTCCAGTACCCACCAGAATGATGCCGCGCAGCAGTTCGGGCTGCTGCAGGGCCACGGTCATGGTAATGGCACCTCCCATGGAATGACCCGCCAGCAAATCGCAGCCACCAAATTCTTTTATGGCCGCCCCTACCCACCGGGCGTAGTCGGTGATGTCCTTCATGGCGGAACCTTCGGATTTTCCATGGCCGGGCAGATCCGGCGCCACCAGGCGCCAACCGGGCGGGGGCTCTGTTTCCATCCAATGCAGGCTGTTACCGCCTGCCCCATGAATCAAAAACAGTGTTTTATCACCGCTGCCCCTCACAGCAAAATGGGCAGAAACACCTTCTACTACCAGTTGAGTCAAGCCAAACCCTCCCCTGACTTAATCTAGCGTGCCCGGCGCAGGTTAACGGAACCCACACCGGCTTTTACTTCTATATCTACCACCGCAGCTTTATTATCCAGATTTTCACTCTCATAATCGCCGCCGTCCAAACGTTTCAGATTTACCTCGCCTGCCGACACATTGAGCAAGCCGCTGGTCTGCAGGCGCACTCCGGTGTTATCGGGTACGTAGAAAGTTATGCTGCCTGCGCCACCTTCCACCAACACCTGGCTTTCAACCTGGCCTAGTCGGACAGTCAGGTCTCCTGCTCCGGTCTGAACAGACAAGTCATGTACCTGCAAACGGGACAAATCTAAATCAGAGCGACCCGCTCCGGCTCGCAGGGAAATTTCTGTGGGAATATCTTCTGCAAGCTCTAAGTTCCACCGGTTAGTCCTATTGCCAATGGTCCAGGAGTGGGCTTCATCCTTAATTTCCACCTGAAGCGTACCATCACTGACTTCCTGTTCAATTATCGGACGGGGGGTTCCGGTAAGACTGGCCCGAAGAATATCGGGGCCTGCATGAGAAGAAAGATAAACCTCACCGGCTCCCTGGCGTAGGTCAAGGGTGACGTTTTCAACTTCGTCGCTGGCCGGGATGGTAACATTGGTGGTTTCGGTCCCGGGGGATGGCCCTTCTATTCCGGGAAGATATACCCCAAACAAGCCGCCAAAAAAGAACAGAAATACCAGGATACCAATCAGGCATCCGCCCAAGCCACTGCCCTTACCCAGGATAAGCAACACTCCCCACAGGATCAGAAGCAGCGGCCAAAAACGCCATAGCTCACGGGCGGCAACGGGCGAAATCACGCCAAAGTTCACTAAAAACCAGACTAACCCCAGAACAGCCAGGCCCAGTCCCAGGACAATTCTGTCAGCCTTCATCTCTTATCACCCCTTAGTCCACCAAACATGATGAACAATCCCAGCGCAATCAAAGCGGCGGGCCAGAAAAAATAACGGAAGATCTGCACGTCAAAGAAGTTGCGCATTAATAAATATGCTCCAATAACCACAATTATCAGGCCGATGGTTTTGTTGTCTGCTGAAACTCCGGTGGAAGAAGATTTATCTGAAACATCAATCACCTCATCTGCACCTGCCGGCTCCTCGGGGATAACAATCCAGGCAATAATGTAGGCGGGGACGCCGGAACCACCCATAAGGCCAAAAACCACCCAGATTAACCGCACTAAAGTCACATCCACGTCAAAATAGCGAGCCAGGCCCATGCAGACTCCGCCAAGCATTTGATTATCCCGGGAACGATACAATTTTTTCATCTTGTCACCTACTTTCTCTTCTATTACTTTCATTATAAAAAGTGCTTATAAACAAAAATAAAACAATTTCTGAACATCCGGGTCTTTGAAGGCGAAGAACAGACGGAGGAGAGAAAAAACTTACTTATTTACATTATACATATTTATTAAAGGCAGGGAAACATTATTATTACGGGAGGTGAAGGCATGGAAATCAAAGCCTTTTTGCAAAAAGCAATGCTTAATGAACAGGAACAGGTTCGGGATTATCAGCGCTTTGCACAAACAACCGATGATGAAAAAGTGAAGCAGGCTTTTTATGAGTTTGCAGAAAGCAGCGGGCATACCGCCGCCAAAATAAAGGACCTTCTCGATCAGCTCTAGGGTTAATACCAAAAAGCCCCCTGGGGCTTTTTTTATACCGGAAATTATAAAGCTTGCAGTTTGCGAAGCTGCTAAAGTAACCATCATTCAAATGCGCGCGCTTTCTTACCGCAACAGGCGTCCCAGTCCTCTGTATTTCAGCTCAATGGCACCTTCGGGGCACATTTCCTGGCAGCAGTAACAGCGAATGCAGGCACCTTCCTCAATCTGAGCCGCTTCCTCCATGGTGATGGCACCGGCAGGGCAGGCATGTTGGCATATTTTACAGCTAATGCAACTGTCAACTTTGACTTTGGGGTGTGCCGTCAGTTGATTACGCAACAGGCGTTTTAAAAAAGGGGATAAATTTTTCAGTGCCGAATGAGAGCCGCTGACTGTTTTAAAATCCGAGATACGGACATCATCTAAGGAGGCACCGATAACTTCGATTTGTTCCAGCATACTACAGCCGATGCCGCGGCGGCGCGCCGCCTGCAGAGTAGGTACCGTTGCCGGATCAAGGCCGATAATGTGGCATGCCACCGTATCCACGGCCACCGCATCTTTTCCGGCCAGCAAAACCCCAGCTTTTCTGGGGTCACCTGTGCGCGGTCCGCTTCCCTCCATGGCCAAAATTCCGTCCACTATGGACACCGCCGGGTTCACCGCAAGATAGACATCCAGCAAATAATCTGAGAATCTATCAATTTCTTCCATGCGCAGATGCATCTGGCCCTTTAATTTTCCGGGAAGACAGCCAAAAAGATTTTTCACAGCCCCGGTGTAACGGGTCAGGCCGTGAGTTTTAAGCTTGGCAATATTTATTACCTCATCTGAGCCCACAACAGCGGAGGACAGAGGAACACTGTTAGTTTTTGCTGTTTGGGGAGCCTGGATACGCTGAGGGTCGCAAAAGTCTGTAAGCTCTACGTTCTCTTCACTGCAGACCTGATGAATACCTGCGGTTCTGGCCACACTGCCCGTACTGCCAAACCCGGGGCTGTCTCCTACCTGCACCTGTTTAGCGGATAAATTCTGCAGGACGGAACGCACCACTTCCGGATGTGTGCAAACAGCATTTTGGGGAGGTGCTCCCACTAACAGGTTGGGTTTTACCAACACCTTCTTGTCACTAAACTCCTCCTCCAACTGCAAATGTCGCCATAATGTCCCCATAGCCTCGTACAGTGCGGCCGGCTCATAATCATCCAACTGAAAAACAAATACCCGGTTGTCCATTTACTCATCTCCTATTGAAACAGTAGAATTAGTATGTTATACTATAGCTAAAGACCCCTCCCCAGGGGGTAAGGCAAGGAGGATTATTATGTTTGCTGCATTTCGCCGTTTTTTGGAGAGGCTGGCTAAATCCAATGAAAAGGAATTTAAAGGTGACGCCCCTGATTGCTGCACTGTAAATCAGCCTGATGCCAAACCAAAAGTTAATGAAGACAACAACAAACAGAAGTAAAAATGCCCCGTGAGGGGCATTTTTTCATTTCATACTGCAGAGAGCCGTTTCTTGTCATCAATGGTCTCCATGTACACTCCCAAGAGCTTTTTAGCCATGGCAGTGGAGGAAATGTGCTCCGCTTCTATTAGGGCCCGCTCTGCCATAGCCTGGCGGAGTTCATCGTTTTCCAAAAGCTGCTCAATGCGTTCAGTAAATTTATCCATATCAAGGGGCGTTAAATAACCGTCTACGCCATCTTTAACCATTTCCGATGCACCCAGCGCTTTTACCGCCACACTGGGCACTCCCGCAGCTTTGGCTTCACCCAAAACCAGGCCCTGTGTTTCAGTGGTGGATGCGAAAATAAATAAATCAGCACCGGCATAGCTGTCCACCACATGCTCGCGCGAAAGCGGCCCGGTAAACAAAACCTTTTCACCAAAATCCATACTTTTGGCTTCTTCAATTAACCCTTCCCGCTCAGGACCGTCTCCCACAATAACCAGCCTGGTGTGAGGATGATTCTTGCGGATCTTGTTATAAGCCTGAAGTAAGAAACCCACATTTTTTTCTTTGCCCAGCCTGCCCAAATGCAGTAGGATTTTTTCATCAGGACTGATATTATATTCCCGCCGAAGCCAGGTACGGTCGGCGCCATCAAACTCGTCCACTTCAATTCCTGTGGGAACCGCCTCTACCCGGGTTTGGACATTGGGGGCCACAATTTTGCGAATCACTTCAGTGGGCGTAATCACCAGATCACAACGGTTACAGAAGTTACTGGACAACTTCAGCACCACTTTACGGGAAATATCCTGTGCAAAAGGCAGGTAATGAACATACTGGTCATACATCGTATGATAGGTAAAAACCAACGGCAAATCATACCGCTTGGCTGTGCGTGCCCCCAACAGCCCCATGGAAAAAGGTGAATGGACATGAATCACATCCAAATTCAAGCGCTTAATGGTTGATCTCAGGTAAAGGGAAAAGGGCAACGCAATGGCAAAATCGGGATATGTAGGTGTTGGAACCGAAGCAAAGCGAAAAACACCGGCCTCTTTTTCATAATCCGGATACTTGGGAGCAAAAATGTATACTTCATGGCCCAGCTCAGTCAGTTTACCGGCGGTGGTTTCTATGGAGCGAACCACACCACTGGTATACGGCCTGTAACTATCGGTAAACATGCCGATTTTCACTGGAAGACCTCCTAAAAGTTTATAGTTGTTAAAAAAGCTGTATTTGCAGTCTATAACATCATTATTTCCAACTCAATGTAATAATACGTTCGACACACTGCATAATTCCCCCTCTTTTTCCGCTAAATAAGGGTACCCGCAGAACTTGGTTCTATATCACCCCTCACCTTAATACTTCATAAACTAAGGCAGAAAGGGGTGAAATCGTGAATGTTCTCCATTTAAACCGTTTTTTATCTTCCGGTCAGACAAAGCAGGTGTTTTCCCTAATTCGGGAGCAAAGAAATCTGGGAATAAATGCACAGTTAATTATGGACGGCAATCCCACCTATCAGACGCTGTCACGCTATAAACATGACCTTGACAACTTGGATGCCAGAATAATCAGATCCGGGGATGTTACCACCCTTAAAGAATACGCCAAAGAATTTTCGCCTACCCTCATTCATGCTCATTGCTCACCCACATATTCTCTGGCCTGTAATCTTGCAAATAAACTGCAAATCCCTTTTACCATCACCTGCTACGAGTCGGCAAACAGACAGGAATATCACTACCTGCAGGAAGCTGCGATAATATTTTGCACTTCCGCCAAAATAGCCAATAAGTTAAAGAAGTTTTCAGCTAAAACCATTATTCTTCCTCACGCTGTGGATTTGCAGGAATTGAGACCCGGTGAAAAAAACGATCCGGTTAAAATCGTTCTCTTCTTCCAGGTTGAACCGGCAAAACAAAAAGCATACGATCACTTTTGCAAAGCCGTCGACCTGCTGGAAGGAGTGGAGTTCTTTGTGGCAGCAAATAAAAAACCCAAAAGCAGCACAGCCAGATTTTTGGGGTGGCCCGATGATACGGCAGATCTGCTTGCATCCTCAGATATCGTGGTGGGCACAGGGCGCGTGGCCATTGAAGGGCTGGCCACCGGCAACGCTGTGCTTATCTTGGGCCGGACGTTCCAAGGGCTCCTCCAACCGGAAAAAGCAGCACAGAAGCTTCCAGATGTAAGTGGATTGTCAGGTGCCGATGCCTGCTATAAAAATATTTTCTATGATCTGGCCAAACTGACCCAAAACCAGATCTATTTACGCCAACTGCAACAACAAGGCCGCAAACTGGCGGAAAAGCAGTTCTGTAACACCAAGCTGACAAGACGCATGATTGATGTATATAAAAATGTAGTGCATAACAATGAAATCAAATGAGAGGCCCGCAAAAGGAGCCTCTCATTTAACTTGTTATTTTGTATAACTATTATCCGGTGTATCTCTGTCCCAGTCCACGCCGTCCGCCGTCACATCTGTAACATTTGTAGTATAGGTTCCGGATGGGGCTTGGTTATATGCAAAGGTAACTGTCCCGTTGCTACCGGTTGTTCCGGTCCTCTCATCAAGGTACTCCGAACCATTGAGATAAAGCTGAATATAAACAGTAGCTCCATCCACCGGATTACCGAAATCATCCACTAGCCGCAGTGTCACATCAAGGTGACGACCACGTGCTCTGTAGTTGATTTCCGTTACTGAAACAGTAGTAGGTTCAGCAGGCTGCGGGCCATGAGTGAAGGTGACGGAACCGCTGCCCGTAAGCTCTCTTTCATCGGTGACGGTGACGGTTACTATGTATTCGACGTCATCATTTTCAGGTAGCTGGAGGCTACCGATATAAACACCGTCTGCCTCAAGTTCTATATATTGGTTATCTTCGGGGGAAACATCATAGCCGTTTATATCAGTTGTAAAAGCATCGCTGTCCAAACCGCTTATCGCTGCACCGTTCTCATCGGTTACAGTAACAGTGATAGTCGCTTCTTCGCCTTCAGCATAAAAATCCTTATGGGTTTCGACAGTGACGTTTACTGCAGGCTCGGGCGGCTCACTTTCGGCAACAGCTGCAACAGCTGCAACAGCATTCACCATGCCGTATCCATAATGGTTAGGGTAGCCCAGGCCCTCGGACGAATTTTGCAGCAGTGCGCGAAGATCTGCATTACTCAAATTGGTATCTTGCGCCCAGACCAGAGCTGCTACGCCGGCTACATGGGGTGATGCCATTGATGTACCATTGTATGTTGTATAACCATCTCTCAGATAGGTACTGTAAATTGCAACACCTGGTGCGGAAAGCTCAACCTCTTGGCCGGTGCTGGAAAACCTGGCGCGATTGTCACTTTCGTCTGTGGCAGCTACAGCAATTACCCATTCCAAAGCTGCAGGATAAGCTACATTTTCCCCTATACCATCAGCATTGCCACTGTTTCCCGCAGCAGCAACAAGTAGCATACCCTCTTCATAAGCAATCTTACATGCATCAGCTACTGCTTGAGAGAGGCCAGATGAACCCAAGCTCATATTGATAATGTCCATATTATTCTGTACAGCCCACTCAATCCCGGCCGCAATACTGTCAGCTGTACCAAATCCGCTGTTATTTAAAACTTTCACAGCATAAAGTTCGGCAGCCGGAGCTACGCCTACTGTCTTTACAGTATTTAAAGCTGCTATTGTACCTGCGACATGGGTACCATGTCCGTTTCTGTCGTCATAATTGCCATTATTGTTAACAGTATTCCATCCGCCCCTGACAATCAGGTCTGTGTGCCTGTCATCAATCCCGGTATCCAGGACTGCAACTTTTACATTTCCTCCTTCTATCCCGTCGTCCCAGACCTCAGGAGCCCTTACTCTGTCAATACCCCATGAATCAGCACTAGCCCCCAAAGCAAACATCTGAATATTTGGCTCAACATAATCTACTAAAGGGCTTCGCTGCAAAGCATTAACGGCCCTTGCCGGTAAATTGACCGTTATAGCAGGGATAATAGAAAACTCTCTGGTATTCCGCAC